>DASZVM010000232.1:0-4565 GCA_035547295.1 Puia sp.
ATAGACGCCGTGGGGGAGGGTTTGGGCGAAAGCCACGGCCCCGCCCAGATTGAAGAACCCGTCGGAGCTGCCGAATTTATAAGGGATCATGGCGCCCGTAAGGACGATGGTCTTGTCCTTTACTTTTTCAGCCAGTACCCGGGCGGTGACGGACATCGTGTCGGTGCCGTGGGTAATGATGATCTTGTCTTCGTGGGCGTTCCGGCATTGGTGGGCGATCAGCTCCCTGTCTTCATCCGTCATATTGAGGCTGTCGATCATCATGAGGGTCCTAACGGTGACGTCGAGGGTGCTGCGTGCGCGCTGGAGCATTTCGGGCAGGTGGGTCTCCTTAAAGAAAAGTTCGCCTGTGAGCTCATTGTATTCTTTGTCGAAGGTGCCGCCTGTGACGAATATACGGATAGAGATCATGGAGATAAATTTGGCTGCGAAGATAGTGAATGCGACCTATAATACCACTCTCTTCCCTTCTTTTGCCGACCGGCTGGCTGCCTCCAGGATCCTGACGACTATAAGGTTGTTGGGCAGGGATGAAAGATCGTTGCCCGGGTCCAGTTTGCCGCTGAGGACATCTGCAAGATAGGGCAGGTTATCGCGGTATGCTGCGGGTTTTACCGTGACGCTGTCATAGCCTTTTTTTATCCGTTGCTGCAGGTGATTGCCGTCCAGCGCGTGCAGGTAGCCTGTGACGCCAAACACTTCCAGGTCTTTTATGCTGAATGGCCAGTTCCAGGACGCCTCGATGATACCCGTTGCATCGGGGTATTCCAGGAGGATAGTGGCGTCGTCGTCCACCCTGGGATAGACGGATGGTTTTATGTGATGGGTCACGGCCCTTACCGCGATGGGTGCTTTGCCGTGCATCAGCCAGACCATCAGGTTAGCCCCATAACAGCCAAAGTCCCTGATAGCGCCGCCTCCATTCTTTACCGGGTCTGTCAGCCAGCCAAGAAAGTCCGGTGAGCAGCCGATCTCTTTGGGACCCTGGTGGCCGTCATGCACTATCATTTTGCGGATGTCGCCGATGGCATGGTCTCCATTTACCATATCATTTATCTGCTGATTGGTGTTATACCAGGTCGTCTCATAGTTGGTGAGCACGTGAATATGGTACTGGCCGGCCAGGGCGGCGATACGATCAGCATCCTTTACGGTAGTGGCCAGCGGTTTTTCCACCATTACGGAAATGCCTTTGGGGGCGCAAAGCTCCACCACGCCCAGGTGTTCGGAGATGGCGTTGTAGGCCAGCACCGCGTCGGGGTGGATATGTTCCAGCATGGCCGAAAGGCTCGTATAGAACAATGAATCGGGCAGCTGATAGCGTTGCTTGTACCGCTGTACCAGCTGTGCGTCCGGCTCGGCGATGCCTGCGATGACCACTTCCCCTCGTTTGAACTGGTTCATGATGTTGTGTACGTGGTCATGGGTGAGACCCGCGACACCGACGTGTAATATCTTTTGAGCGTTGGCGGCTGCGGTAGTCAGGAGGAGGAAGAAGAGGGCAATGGTTCGCATAGTATTGAGAATTGCAGGACCCGAATGTAGGGGAATTATGGCAATTATGGCCGGATCATGAGAAAGCTAAGTTTTTAGTTAGATGCAAAAATTTTTGCAATAGTTTTGAGGTTAATGGACATTATAAGAAATATGGTGTGTGGGAAAGCCCTGTGGATGTTGTATTTTCTTTTGCTATCGTCCACATTATTGGCTGTCGATCTGCCAGTTCGTACTATTGGTATTGAAAGCGGATTATCGAACAATTCCGTTACAGGCGTTTACCAGGACCATAAGGGCTTTATGTGGTTTACTACCTACGACGGGCTGAACAGATATGATGGCAATACCTTTACCGTCTATCGCAACCGCATCGGTGACAGCACTTCGCTGCGAGGTAACGAGGTGTACACCATTTCGGGTGATGCGGCCCATAACCTATGGGTCGGCGGACGCAACGGGATCAGCATCTATCATCCGGAAAGCAATCTTTTCTCCGGTGCCCGGTACCTAGATCCTGCCGACGGCCACCTTCACACCGTATCAGGAGCTGTTTCGAATATCGTAATGGGTCCGGGCGGGGTCGTATTGGTTGCCACGGAGCAGCCGGGCTTGTTGATGTTTGAAAAGGCGGATGCTATCGGTCATCCCATCCCGCTGTATGATAAAGGCGTGATGGTACGTAATTATTCCGTATCGGGTCTCAAGGCGAGCCGGGATGGGGTATGGCTTATTGTATATAATTACGGATTGTGCCGTCTTTCCAATGGACGTGTGAATGTCGTCAACAGGATGATCACGCAAGGGAATTGTCTGGAAATGGATCTGTCCGAAGCGGGACCCGGCGGGCTGTGGCTGGGGACGGACAACGGGTTTTACCATTACGACATTGCGCATGACCAATGGTCGGAGAACCTCGTCGACGGAAATTTCAAGATCTCGTATCTCTGTATGGACAGGGCGGGCGTCCTGTGGATCGCTTCGGATGGGAGAGGGGTATGGCATAAGGACCCGCGGGAGACAAGGGCCAGGCCGTTCCTTTCTTCGGAAGGCAAGCCCATGGTCAATAGCAGCGCCGTCTATTCCATCTGCGAGGATAAAGAGGGCCGTATGTGGATCGGGACTTTGCGGGGTGGTGTCAATATTATCGAATCCCGGCCCCATCCTATCCGGACCATCGTATATGCCGGCGATAAGACATCCAACCTCAACGATAATTTTATCCTTTCCTTTTGCGAGGACAGAAGCCATAATCTCTGGATCGGTACGGACGGCGGAGGATTACGGTACTGGCACCGGAACACGAATACCTATACCCTGTATACCCATGATGCGGGCAACAGCCGGAGCCTGGGAGGGAATTTTGTCACCGGTGTCCTCTCCGATGTGAATGGGGATATCTGGGTGTCGGCCTGGTATGGAGGCATCAGCCGGCTGGATAAGTCAGGGGGATGGCAACATTACACCTGTTTTAACCCCAATACCAATATGGCCGAGAACAGGGTGTGGCTGTTATATGAGGATTGCAGGAAAGATCTATGGGCCAGCACCAGCAATGAAGGGACATTATATATCCTGAACAGAAAAAGCAACCAGTTCGAGCTGTACGACAAGCGCATCGTCAATATCCAATGTCTTGCAGAGGACAGACAGGGCGTGCTTTGGGGCGGGAACTATTCTTCCCTGGTGAAGATCGACAGGGAGGGGCGGCATCATCAATGGTATGAGCTGGGCTATACTGTCCGGTGTATCCATGAGGACAAGGCGGGTAACTTCTGGGTAGGAACACAAGGGGGAGGATTGTTGCTTTTTGACAGAAAGAACGGCACCTGGCAGCGTTTTGCCGATGCCCAGGGACTGCGCAGCAACACCATCCTGCGGATACTGGAAGATAATAAAGGTAATCTCTGGATGAGCACTTTCAACGGTCTTATCCGGATGGATGTGGCCGGGAGGAAGTTCAGGAACTTCTCTGTCTCGGATGGTCTGCAAAGCAACCAGTTCAGTTTTAATGCAGGGATAGCCTTACAGTCGGGAGAGTTCCTTTTCGGGGGGATCAAGGGTTTCAACCTGTTCTATCCCGATAGTCTGTATCAGCAGACGCAGGCGCCGGATGTCTTTCTAACGGGGATACGTATGGGGGATAAGCCACTGGTGGCCAGCAGCTCCTTTGTCACCGGCAGGGACTTTGAAGACATACATGAGATCACTGTGCCTTTTGACAAGGCGGCATTATCCTTCGACTTTGTGGCGCTGGAGTACGGCGCTCCCGACAAGATACAATATGCCTATTATCTTGAAGGGTGGGATAGCCGTTGGAATTACAGCAATATGGTGAAGACAGCCAACTACACCCGGCTGCAGGAAGGGACCTATCATTTTACCGTCAGGTCCACGGATGTGTCGGGGCGGTGGGGGCCTGACAGACGGTTGTTGTCCATTATCGTGCTGCCTCCCTGGTACCGGAGCTTGTGGGCCTATCTTATATATGGCCTGGTGCTGGTGGGGGCGGGATATTTGTATCTGCGCTATACCCGGCAGCAGGAGCGGCTGCGGTATGAGATCAAGCTGGCTCACCTGGAAAATGAGAAGGATAAGGAGCTGAATGAAAAAAAGCTGTCTTTTTTTACAAATGTATCTCATGAGTTCAGGACACCTCTGACGCTGATCATCAACCCTTTGAAGGAGGCGGTGAAAGGAGGGTCAGCCGGTGTGGACAAGGGACTGACCGCGGCATACCGGAATGCAAGGCGCTTGCTGAGTCTTGTCGATCAGCTGTTGCTCTTCCGTAAGGCAGACAGCGGAGCCGATGCGCTCAAGCTGTCACAACTGGACATGGGGATGCTATGTGATGAGGTATTCCAATGTTTTGTACAACAGGCCAGGATCAAGCATATCGATTACAGGTTCAATGGGCAAGCGACCCCTCTATGGGTGCGGGGGGATAGGGAGAAGATCGAGATCGCCCTGTTCAATCTGCTGTCCAATGCCTTTAAGTTTACGCCGGATGGAGGTGTGATCTCTTTGTCACTGGATCAGAAAGAAGGATCGGTGGTCATCATCGTGGAGGA
>DASZVM010000233.1:0-18118 GCA_035547295.1 Puia sp.
ACTTCGAGAATTCCAACTGGACATGGGACCCTGTGGCGGAGCAGTATTACTGGCACCGGTTTTTCCATCATCAGCCTGATCTTAACTATGACAATCCCCTGGTGCAGGAGGAAGTGCTCAGGATCATTGACTACTGGTGCAAGATGGGAGTGGATGGGTTCAGGCTGGACGCCGTCCCCTATCTCTATGAGCGGGAGGGGACCAATGGAGAGAACCTTCCCGAGACCCATGCTTTCCTGCAGAAACTAAGGGCATACGTAGATCAGTACTACCCGGGCACCGTATTTCTTGCAGAAGCGAATATGTGGCCGGAGGATTCCGCCTCTTATTTCGGCAATGGGGACGAATGTCATATGAACTATCATTTTCCCGTGATGCCCCGTATGTTCATGGCCCTGCAGATGGAGGACCGGTATCCTATCACCGATATCTTCGATCAAACGCCCGATATTCCTTCCACCTGCCAGTGGGCGATATTCCTTCGCAATCATGATGAGCTGACCCTGGAGATGGTGACGGATGAAGAGCGGGATTATATGTATAAAGTATATGCCAGGGACCCTAAGGCAAAGATCAACCTGGGCATCCGTCACCGGCTGGCACCCTTGCTGGACAATAGCCGCAACAAGATAGAATTGCTGAACTCGCTTCTTTTTTCCCTGCCTGGCACGCCCGTCATCTATTATGGGGACGAGATAGGGATGGGAGATAACTTTTACCTGGGTGACAGGGATGGCGTCCGTACGCCGATGCAATGGTCTCCTGACCGCAACGCCGGGTTTTCCATGGCCAATCCACAGAAATTATATCTGCCGCTGATACTGGACCCGGAATATCATTACGAGTCCGTCAACGTGGAGACCCAGCGGAGCAATACCTCTTCCCTGCTCTGGTATATGAAGCGGATCATCGGCGTACGAAAGAAGTTCAAGACCTTCGGCTGGGGGAACCTGAAATTCCTCAACGTAGAGAACCCGAAAGTGCTGGCTTTTACCCGCACCTATGAAGACGAGACCTTGCTGATAGTGGCGAACCTTTCCAAATTTTCACAAGCCGCGGAGATCGACCTGTCTGCATATAAAGGGTACGTCCCGGTGGATGTGTTCAGTAAAAATCGTTTTCCCGTGGTAAAGGATACCGGCGATTATTTCTTTACGCTGGCCCCTTACAGCTTCCAATGGTTTTTGCTGGAGAAGGCCCATCCTGAAATGGATGAAGGCGGGCCGTTGCCGGGGCTGATCCTGCGGCAGTGGGAAGGGTTGATGGAAGGCGCTGCGTTGCGACAGCTGGAAAGCAATATCCTTCCCCGTTATTTACAAAAAGTAAAATGGTTTACGGGAAAGGACAGAAGCCTCTTCCAGACAACCATCGTAGACTATATGCAGGCACCCCTGAACGGGCCTGCCGTATTCTGGCTGTTGCTGGAGATCGCGGAGCAGAACGGAACCACGGGATTTTATCAGCTCCCGGTGATGTTTGTCCATAAAGAGCAGGCGGACAAACTGGCCACGTCCTGCCCGGAATCGCTGATCGCCAGGGTCCGGTCAGAAGAAGGGGAGGGGGCGCTTATCGATGCCTTTTTTGTCCCGGAATGGCAGACGGAGCTCTTTCAGCGAATGACTGTTCACAAATCTATCGGTGCGACGGGACAACGCATCGAGTTTACGGGTAACGGCAACCTTAAGCATCATCTGCAGGAAAAGGAGACGATCGTCCCCCGTTTGCATACATCGGACCTGTATAATACATCCATCACTTACAATGGCTCTTTTTTTTTGAAAATGTACCGGAGAGTGGATGCCACTATCAACCCGGACCTGGAGATCACCCGTTTCCTGACGAAGGAAATGAAATTCCCCCATATCCCCGCTTTTGTCGGTGACATCGAATGGAAGAATAAAAAAGGTCTTTTTGTACTGGGATTGATGCAGGAGATGATAGAGAATCACGGTGACGGCTATGGCTTTTTCCAGGAACGTATCCATAATTATATCGAACGGCTGCTGGCCGGGGGAAGGCAGCTGAATCTTTGGGAACAGCGGATGGGGACGCTGATGGACCCGGTGGCGTTTGAAGCCTTACCTCTGGAGCTGCAGACATTGCTGGGGGCGCATGCGTCGGAACAGGCCCGTCTGATAGGCATACGCACGGCCGAGCTGCATCTGGCGCTGGCTTCGGGAGGGGATAACAAGGATTTCCGGCCTGAGCCGTTTAGTCTGCATTACCAAAGAGGGCTTTTCTCTTCCCTGCAATCCCTGGTGCGGGAAACATATCAGATACTTTCCCGTAACAAAAACAAGCTACCGGCCGACATGCAGGGGAATATGGAAAGGATCATCGCCTATCGTCCCAAGCTGCTGGCTATCTTCAAACGTATCTATGCGGCGAAGCTGGACGCGCTGAAGATCCGTATCCATGGTAATTATCATCTTGGGCAGGTGCTGCTGACGGGCAAGGACATTGCCCTCAGCGATTACAGCGGTGATCCTGCATTGAGCTACAGCGAAAGGAGGTTGAAGCGAAGCCCTCTTGTGGACCTGGCTACGATGGTGCTCTCTTTTCACAAAGTGGCTTTCGAAGGGTTTATGAATGATCCCCAGCTACAGGAGGCGGACCGCATGGCTTTACAGCCTTTTGCCGCGGGCTGGGCCCATTATATGAGCGGTTTCTTTATAAAAGCCTATACTGGCATGGTGAAAGAGGCGCATCTGTTGCCGGTGGACCAAAAGGACTTTGAGATGATGTGGCAGAATTATCTTTTGCAAAAGGCGATCCTTGCTTTTAACGATGCGTTGCGGAATGATCCGGCCCGGCTCATCATCCCGTTGACGCTTATCAGGAATATCCTCCGGGAGGAGCCTCCTGCTATTTCATCGGCGCTGCCAAAAGGTGCGGCTGCCCAGCTGACTCAATAGGGCATTTGACGTATATTTGGCCATATCACCGCTTATGAAAAAATTGTTATCCCTTCTTTTTGCAGCTCTGTCATCTGCTGTACATGGCCAGGACACGACAGGTGTCAAAAAAGATAGTGTGCTGGACCGCCCCTGGGCCTTGTATCATGCCATCGAGGCGAGGCTCGATACGGTGTTTGACGATGATCAGTCCGGCCGGAGGTACATCGACACCATTGCAAGAAAATACGGATTGCATTCCCGTAAAATGGATTCGCTGCTGAAAGTGATGGGGAACAAGGATTCCATGAACCTGGTGAAGGTGACAGCGATACTGGATAAATATGGCTGGCTGGGGATCGACGACATCGGGGAAAAAGCCAATACGGCATTGTTTATCGTTATACAGCATGCGGATGGGGATACCGCGATACAGAGGAAATACCTGCCAATGATGCGGCAGGCGGTAAAGGACGGAAAGGCGAAAGCCGATCAACTGGCCTTACTGGAGGACAGGGTATTGACCAATCAGGGGAAGCCGCAGATCTACGGCACCCAGGTGCACGCGGGCAAGAATGGGAAAAATGTTTTCTTCCCTATATCGGATGAGCGCAATGTGAACAAGCGCCGTGCGGCTATGGGGTTAGATCCCCTGGAAGTATATGCCCGGTACTTTGGCATCGATTATCATTTGCCTAAATGATCAAGATCAATGTCCGGAGGCGTTTCCTTGGGGTCCGCAGGTCTTTCCCACCGGGTGTCCAAAGGTGTATAGTTTGAAAAGAACCCACAGTTCTGCAGAAAGAACGCGTTGCCTTTTATACCTCCCGCATAATCCATCCTATAGCCTTTACGCGCCGTATTATCGCCTGTAAACAGGGCGTTGCGCAGGGGGATCCATTTTCCCGATTCATCCCTGATCCATTGATGATCGAAGAGGACATACCGTGTCCTATCGCCTTTTTCCGGGTCGAAATTTTCCAGGAAGGAGTGGGGGGATGTCAACCAGGTATGTGTTTGTGGCCGGAGGAAGCTGGCGATCAGACGCCACCTGTTCTCTTCAGGGGCATAGAACCAGGCTGTGTATCCCGTCTGGTTATGATCCATTGGCCGGACATGTACAAGGAACCGGTAGGTGCTGCCCGCTTTCCACGGATACACGAGATAGCTTTGTCCACCGGATCCCTCATTACCAAACGTACCGGCATGGACACCCTGGCCTTTTTTTACCAGGATGATCTTCTGGCTGTCGGGTATGGCTGCCGGATCGTCGGTGTTGAAAGGGCTCCATATGGAAAATAGTATCCGTCGTTCCCTGGGGGAGTTGACCTGCATCCCAAAATAACCCTCCCGGAAGCCGTCGACCATGAAATAGGAGCCCTGGACATCCTGTTCGGAGGGTACAAAGACCTCGTTATAGAACCATTCCGCATGAATGTCTTTTGGAAGGAGATAGTTCAGGTGTACAGAGGGGCCCCGTCTGCCCCAATAAAAAAAATTGTCATTGTCGTTGGGTACATATGCCGCATCCTTTACGGCAGCCCCTTTTATGGTAATGTTCTGTACGGAGGGGCCTGTCAGCTGCAGGTGCTGGTAGCCTGTGTCCTTTATAAGGAATGTAGAGGTCTTGAAGGGGTCTGTGATGACGCGTATGCTGCCGGTGTGTCTCAGGCGGAAATAGACCGTGTGGCTGTTGATAGAGCTGCTCCAGGCATTGCCGCCAAAGGGTACGACGATGGATTCCTCGTCATTCTGTGCGGAGACCCCATGGGCTTGCAGCGCTATGAGGCAGCTGAGGGTTAACTTAAGCAAAGATCTCATGAAGATATTTTATAGGTGAGGGAGACCAATCCCGTGCTATAGGTCTTTGTATCGATGAGCTGCAGGGGCACTCTCCCCGGCAGATGGCTGAACAGATGTTTGCCCGATCCCAGCAGCAGGGGGTGTACCGACAGCCAGAGCTCATCCACCAGTCCCAATTGCATCAGGGCGGCTGTCAGCGAAGCTCCGCCATACAGCCAGATGTCTTTTCCAGGGCCTTGCTTGATATCGAGCACTTGTTTTCTGATATCCCCATTCACCAGTACCACTCCCGGCTTTACTGTATTCAGCGTATTGGAAAAAACGTATTCTTTTAACTTGGGGAAGCTGGCGGGTATATCTCCCATGGTCTGCGCAAGCTCATAGCTTTTTCTTCCATAAAAGGAGGCGTCGACCCGTTGAAAAAAATCCGACATGCCGTAGTCCTGATCCGTAAAGCACCAATCGTATTCTCCGTTGGGACCTTCGATATAGCTGTCCAGGCTGACGGCAACACCCAGTATGATCTTGCGCATTGGTTCTGCTCTTTTGGATAAAGATACGGACATGGCGGAGATCATATAACGATCTTTCCATCCATAATGGTTACGGCTTCGCCGCTCAATAAAACCCTCTTACCTTTCAGGGTGACTTTCAGCTCTCCGCCTCTGGGTGAGGCCTGATAGGCAAAGAACTCCTGTTTTCCCAGCCGGTCTGCCCAGTATGGCGCCAGACTGCAATGAGCGGTGCCGGTGACAGGGTCTTCGATAAAACCAACGGGTATTGCGAAATAACGGGATATAAAGTCATAGGGAGATCCTTCTTCCCCTCTGCTGGTGATGACACAGCGATGGTCTTTTAACAGAAGGGTGTCGGGGACAAAATCCATTACTTCGGCTGCGGAAGACAGCTCTACGATATACCTGTCCACACTGTATATAATATTTTCCCGATGGGGAAATAAGGTTTGAAGGTCCGTGGGCACGGGGCGTTGTTCGCCGGGGCGTGCGGGGAGATCCAGTTGGATCCATCCGTCCTGTTGCGCGGCGGTAAGGGCGCCGCTCAATGTTTGGAATTGCAGCATTTTTTCTTTTGGTTCCAGTCCCAGCTCCCAGAGGATATGGGCGGTGGCAAGAGTGGCGTGCCCGCAAAGCGGCATTTCCATGCGGGGAGAGAACCAGCGGAGGCTATAACCATCGGGTGTGGTGAGAAGAAAGGCGATCTCCAGGTGACTGTTCTCGGCTGCGATGGAGCGTAACAGATGGTCTGTGATGGGAGTATCCAGGAGGCAGACGCCGGCGGGGTTGCCTTTGAAGGGTTGATGCGAGAAGGCGTCTACCTGGTAGAAGGGGATGTTCATCGAGGTGAATTTTGGTTCTTTATAAAACAAAATGAATGTGGAATTGTTGTCCTTAAAAATTCCAGACCATGCCATTCGTACAGATCAGTCTTGCCGAACATACGACAGAAGAAGCAAAGAAGGATATTTCACGTTCCGTTCATGAAAGCCTGGTGGAAGTGTTCAGGATCCCGCAGGATGACCTGTTCCAGGTGATCAGGGAAGTGCCGGCATCGGACCTGATCTATCCTGAAAGCTATATGGGGATCTCTCATACAGGCAATATCGTCTATATCCAGATCATCGCCAGGGCGGGGCGGACACCGGAGATGAAGAAGGAATTATACAAGGCCATTGCCACAAAGATCGCAGATCGTACTTCTGTCAGCATCAATGACGTCGTCATTGTCCTGATGGAGAATACCACGGAGAACTGGTCGTTCGGACAAGGCATCGCTCAATATATTCAATAATTTCCATGGGGTCGTATTTCATAAATATTGCATATATTTAAAGGATAAAACTCCTTAGACGATGTCCCTTGCCAGGTGGACCTTTGCTGGCGGATTGATGCTAACCGTGGTGCTGCGTGCCGGAGCGCAATCCCGCGCAGCTGTATACAAGGAAACCTTTCGTCCGCAGCTGCATTTTTCTCCCCGGGAGAAATGGACCAATGATCCCAACGGTCTGGTATATTACAAGGGCATTTATCATCTTTTTTTTCAACATTTTCCCGGAGACATCATCTGGGGACCTATGCATTGGGGCCATGCTGTCAGCAGGGACCTCATCCATTGGCGTCAGCTGCCCATTGCCCTTTATCCAGACAGCCTGGGGTACATTTTTTCGGGCTCCGTCGTTGTGGATTCGGGTAATACTGCCGGTTTTGGAAAGAAGGGGCAGGTCCCCCTGATAGCCATCTTCACGCACCACGATCCTGCCGGAGAGAAAAAGGGTAATATAGACTATCAGTCCCAGAGTCTTGCCTATAGTCTTGACAGGGGGCGGACATGGATCAAGTATAGAGGTAATCCCGTTCTGAAAAATCCGGGTATCGTCGATTTCCGCGATCCGAGCGTAATGTGGTACAAGCCCGATAAAAAATGGGTGATGACCCTGGCCACGAAGGACAGGGTAACGTTCTATTCGTCCCCTGACCTGAAGAACTGGACGAAGGAAAGTGAATTTGGCAAGGATCAGGGGGCGCATGACGGCGTATGGGAGTGTCCCAATCTTTTTCCCATGGAGCTGGATGATACCACTTATTGGGTGCTGCTGGTGAGCACCAACCCAGGCGGACCTAACGGGGGATCGGGGACGCAATATTTCATCGGGCAGTTTGATGGTAAAAGGTTTTCCACCGGTGGGACCTCCACGAAGTGGATCGATTACGGACCGGACGATTATGCCGGCATTACCTGGAACAATACGGGGAAAAGAAAGGTCTTTTTGGGATGGATGAGCAATTGGATCTATGCCAACCAGGTGCCGACGGCTACGTGGCGTAATGCCATGACCCTGCCCAGGGAGCTGAAGCTGGTCCATGCGGATGACGAAAAGTATCTCACGTCGCTGCCGGTGAAAGAGCTGAACGGTTTATCGGTGAGATCAACAGTGATCAATAATATACCGGTGGATACGCTGACCGACCTTTCCGGAAAACTGAACCTTTCGGCCTCGCAATATAAGCTGGAGTTGCATGCCGACAGCCTGAAGGATCTTTTTATCAGTTTTTCCAATGCCCAGGGACAGCAGATGATCCTGGGGTATGATAAGACGTCCAGCCGGTGGTATATCGACCGGGGGCTTTCCGGCAGAACGGATTTCAACAAGGAATTCGGCAAAAAGATCTTTGCTCCGAGGATCGCGGTTACTCCGGGGCTGGATCTGACGCTGGTGATGGATGTGTCTTCCCTGGAATTATTTGCCGATAAGGGACTTACTGTAATGACGGCCGTCTTTTTTCCCGACAGTCCGCTGACCCGGCTGCACATCGGCTCGAAAGAGCCATGGGAGATACGGCGTTTGTCTTTTACGCTGCTGAGGTCCATATGGTAGATCTCAATGCAGCAACTTTTCCCTACCTTTCCCCAAAATTCAAGACCATGAAGCGGTGGATACCTCTATCCGTGATGCTGGCGGCCGCCATTCCTATGATCATGGAAGCACAGTCCAGCCGGCCCTCCACACAACCTGCCCGTCCAACCCGTCCTGTGCAGCGGCCTCCCGCGACCAGGCCGCCTGTTACCCGTCCTCCGGGGGGCACCCGCCCGCCGGGCAATACACGACCACCGGTGACCAAACCTCCTGTTACCCGCCCGCCGGGAGGTACGCGGCCTCCGGGTAATACACGACCGCCAGGCAATACGCGTCCACCCAATTACAGACCGCCCCATCATAAGCCCAGACCACCCATCAGTCACCGCCCTCCGGGCTGGGGACCTCACCGTCCTCCCTATACGCGGCCGCCTCATCGTTGGGAAGGGCATCATTATTACACCTATCATCGATACTATTACCATCCATACAGACCGTATGTATTTGGTCCGGCCTGGCATCCCGTGGGCTTTTTCCTGAGCGCTTTAGCGGCTACCGCTACGATAGTGGCGATAGATAATGCCCGGTACCAGTATGACGCGGGAGTGTTCTATCAGCCTTATAACGGCGGTTATCAGGTGGTGGCGCCGCCTGCCGGCGCTGTTGTACCTTCGTTACCCCCGGACAATACCCCTGTACAGGTGGGTGATGATACCTATTATTACTATGGCGGGGTGTTCTACCTGCCTGTGCAGAACGGGTACCAGGTGGTGCGGGCCCCTGCAGGCGCCATCGTTTATAATTTGCCGGAAGGGTGCACCCAGGTACAAGCGGGAGACATCACCTATCTGCAGTATAACGGTGATTATTATCAACCTGTGCAAATAGATGACCAGCCGGCATATGAGGTGGTCAATATAGAGGAGTAGCCGTTTCTTCTTTTATGATATCCACCGCCCGGGGAGCTACGATGGCTACGCTTTTTACGGCAGCCCTGGGTCTGACAGGGACAGGGGGCGGGGCAGATATCGTCGTGCATACAGGGGGTTCCGCCTGTGAAGCTCTCTTTTCCTTCTCCGGCATTATCATCCCGGGCACCGGGCTCGCTATGGCCACCCGGTTGATCCTTTTGACAAGGGTCCGCCCGCCGATGATAAAACATAGCAATAGGATAAAGCCACCCCTTAGATGAAGCGTGCCATACTCTTCGAAAGGGGTATTGATATCTGCATGGATACCGAAAGAATCGATGCCGTTACGTACCTGCCTGGGCAGGAGATCCTGGGTAAAATGATAGATCAGCCCCCCGGCCAGCATCCAGCAAGCCAGGACGATGACGCCTCCCCACAAGCGGCTAAGCCTGTCACCCGCGGGCGCTATGGAATAGAAAAGCGAGAAAAGCACTGCCACGGGCAGCGGGTCGATCATGGGTAAGGCCATGGGTATATCCAGGAAGACAACCATCAGGCTGATGCCTCCCAGGGCGGATACCCAGGGGCATAGCCAGGCTATCAGAGATCTGTCCAATAAGATCGAGATCACCAGCAACACCAACACGATAAGCATGGGCCGGCGACGGCCATAGTCGGCATTCATGTAGATTTTTTTTAATAAACGATAAAGTAAAGATTGGATCGATAGCTATTCAAGGGGATGTTGGAAGGAATCCGGATAATAAACGCATAGGCGGGAAGGTATCATATAACCCAATTGTCAAAACATCGTTAAAGTCCCCCCAGAGGGGTCCGGCCGGGGGGGCGCTGCACAGTTATGGCCAAATCCTACACGCCTGTTGCCAAAAGTGCACATTTGTGAAATCATATAGATCCGTATGACTTTTGTCGCTAATTTAATATCGATTAGGGCCTATGTTGTCATGATTATTAGGTAGATGATATGACAATTTTGACACCGGTTAAGTCTCGTCCAAACATAGGTTTGAATAATTTGCTTTGTTCAAGGCTTGCCGCGGCAAGTCTTCCTGAAGGGAGTTCTCTCCTTTTAGATCATCATGCCGGGAGGCCGACCAGGTAATTTTTTTTACAGGCCGGCCTCTTACCTTTATGGCATGACCTTCCAAAAAAGAAAATGGCTGATCGCCGTACCGGTGATCCTTCTGCAATTCCTCATTTTTAAGCGGATCTATCCTTTTGCCTCTTTTTTCCAGGACAGCTACAGCTATATCTATGCGGCTATGGAAGGACATATCATCAGCTATCGTCCCATCGGGTATTCCTGGTTCCTTATTCTTATCCATGACATCCGGGCGTCGGACACTTTCCTGGTCTTTGTACAATATCTTCTGCTGCAGCTGGCAGGTCTTTATCTGTATTTTTCTCTTGAGAGACTGTACAATCTCCGGAAATCCGCCGGGAATATCCTCTTCTTTTTTCTGCTGCTGGATCCATTGACACTGTATCTGGCCAATCTGGTATCCAGCGATGCCTTATTTACAGGCCTGTCCCTGATCTGGCTGACAGAGCTGTTGTGGCTGATGCGCCGGCCTACCTGGGGGCGTTTGCTGCTGCAGCTGGTGATCCTGATCCTTATATTCTACATACGTTATACGGCGTTGTATTATCCCGTTATTGCGGCTACCGCCTTTATGATGACGCGTGAACGCCTGGTATTCAAGCTTACGGGTATTCTGGCCTCCGTCGTAGCGCTCTCCCTGGGGGCGGTAGCGATCAGGGAGATCACCTGGCAGCAGACGGGGGTCAGGACCTTTTCCGCCTTCAGCGGCTGGCAAATAGCCAACAATGCGTTGTATGTGTACCCTTATATCGAAGTAGACGCCGGCCGGTTGCCTGACCCGGAATGCCGGGAACTGGACAGTGTGGTAAGGGCAAAAAGCGACTGGGCGGAGCTGCCCCTGGATACCTGGTATATGTGGGATCCGCACAGTCCGTTGAAAGCATATATGCGTTTGCGTCAGCAGCGGGAGCACACGGATTATTTTACGGCCTGGAACAGGGTAGGGCCTGTATTCTCCAAATATGGCTATTACCTGGTGAGCCGGTATCCCTGGTTGTTCTGGCGGGAATATGGCTCGCGCAGCACTCGTATGTTCCTGTATCCTCCATTGGATGTGCTGTCACGGTATAATGAGGGAGAAAGCGAGGTAGATGAGACGGCAAAGGATTGGTTCCATTTCAAAAGTACGAGCGTCAGGACCGTCTGGCCACCGGAGCTGGAAGGTTATATCCTTGCGCCTTTCCTGCCTCTCTGGCTTTTTCTCAATTTCGCCGGCGTGCTGGCCGGGATCATTTTTCTTTTGCGGGGACGGGCAAAGTTCCGGGGTTTGCACGAGGACTTCAGGAAGGGGCTGATGCTGACGGCTGTTTATCTGGGCATAAATGCCGCTTTTAGCATTTTTGCCACCCCCAATGTATTCCGATACCAGGTAGGTCCGCTTATTTGGCTTTTTACGTATACATTCCTGGCCTATGAGCTGCTGCTCAGCGAGTGGAATCCCGGACCTGCAGCTCCGAAGGAATGACCTGGATGTTTTGGGAAAGGCTGAAGCTTTTATTGCCAAGCGCCTTGAACAAAAGAGAGGCAGCGGCCCGTCCCATTTCAAAGGCAGGCTGGGTGATGGTGGTCAGTGCGGGGTTCAGGTAGGCGGCGGTGACGAGGTTGGAAAAACCGACGACCTTTATATCTCCCGGAATGTGGAGATCTTCTTCACGGCAGGCCTGGTAGACCTGTACGGCCAGCTTCTCCACGGAAGCGATGATGCCGTTCGGCCTGTCTTTCCGGCGCATCACTTTCTTCAGCGATCGCAGGTTCTCCTCTGCGTCGTGCGTGCAGGGAACAATGTTAGCGCTGCTGAATCTTATCCCATTTGCGGCGAGCGCTTCTTTATATCCTTCTATGCGCTGATGACTGATGGAGAGGCCTTCGGAGATGGCCAGGAAAGCTATTTGCCTGCACCCCTGCCCGATGAGGTGATCGGTGGCACTATAGGCGCTTTGCATATCGTCGGTCACGATCCTTGCGGTATCTATGCCTTCACAAACTCTGTCGAAGAAAACCACGGGTACTCCTTTTGCCTGTAATTCCAGGATGGCAGCGGGGTCGGTTGTTTCGGAGGTGACGGAGATCAGGATCCCGTCTGCCCGCCCTCCCAGCATCTCATGGAGAATAGCCTGCTCTTTCAGGGTGCGTTCGTGCGTAAGACATACCAGTACGTGATAGCCTTTGTCCTGGGCGATGGCCTCGATGCCGTTGATGGCCTGGGAGAAAAAGCTGTCAGCTACTTCGGGCAGTATCACGGCGATGGTCTTGCTTTTCTTTCTGCGCAGGCTGCTGGCATAGGGATTGGGCGTGTAGTTGAGCGCTGCCGCCATTTCCAGCACTCTTTTCTTAGTGGGTCCGCTAATCTCATGGCTGTCCGCGAGTGCCTTTGAGACGGTGGCGGCGGACAGCTGCAAATGCCGGGCTAATATGCGTATGGTCACGTTTCCCATGGGGTCTATGGCAGGCTATTGTTACGAAAACGGTTAAGTAAATAAAGATAAGCCCTTATTCGTACAATCGTCAAAAGTTTATCAAATTTACTATGTGGCCGAAGGCCGGTCATTAGCTATAACGATTTAAATCAGAATGCCATGTCGACAAATAATATCCCGGAGAACAATCCGCTGACCTCTCTCGATGTTTGGGAAGACGATCTTCTGCAACGCTATCCCGACCCCGGGACCATCGCAAAAGAAAAGACCACGGAAGAATACCGTAACTACGAAGCTCCTGCCAGGGATTCTGTCCGGGAGTTCTACCGGTTGAATCATACCTATCAGACGTATGATTTCGTGCAGCAGAAGAAAGCGGAATTCCTGAAATTCGATAAGAAAGAGATGTCTGTATGGTCTGCTTTCGATTTCCTCAATCAGCTGGTGGATGATTCCGATCCTGATACGGACCTGGACCAGTTCCAGCATCTACTGCAGACCTCTGAGGCCATACGCGCCGACGGCCATCCCGACTGGATGGTGCTCGCAGGCCTGTTCCATGATATGGGTAAAGTGCTTTGTCTTTTTGATGAGCCGCAATGGGCCGTGGTAGGGGATACTTTCCCCGTGGGTTGCGCCTATTCCGATAAGATCGTTTACCCTGAATTCTTTGCGAACAACCCCGACTATAACAACGAAGTATATCAGACAAAATACGGTGTCTATTCCCATGGATGCGGTCTTCGCAACGTCGATATGTCCTGGGGACATGACGAGTATGTCTACAATATGATGAAGGATCATCTTCCCGAGCCTGCATTGTACATGCTGCGTTATCACTCTTTCTATTCACAGCACCGGGAGAACGGCTATGATCACCTGATGGATGACCATGACAGGGAGATGTTCCGCTGGGTGAAGCTGTTCAATCCCTATGATCTTTATTCCAAGAACCCGACACCACCGGATTGGAGCAAGCTGCGTCCTTATTATGAGGACCTGGTGGCCAAATATCTGCCGGCTACGTTGAGATTCTGATATTGTTGATAGGGCCTTTATTTTTTCCTCCTGCTGTCCTTCTCCAGGTATTCCTCCAGCGCATCCAGCTTTTTGGTCCAGAATTCCCTGTAACGCTCAGTCCAGTCCGCCACCTGTTTTAATTTCCGCAGGTCGGCCTGGCAGTAACGTTCACGTCCCTGCCGGCGGATGACCAGCAGGCCGCACTCCGTCAGGATCCGCACATGCCGGGAAATGGCCGGCCGGCTGATGTCAAAATTATCCGCCACCGCATTTACATTGAGGGATTGCTTTGACAGCAATTGAATGATCTCTCTCCGGGTGGGGTCGGCTATCGCCTGAAAAACATCTCTTCTCATTGTCAAACGTTTATGTAACTTTCTGGTTACAAAAATATGATACTATTTGGTTACCTTCCTGTTTTGTTTTTTTCAGTCTGTAAAGTGATCATCCAATGAAGTATATGCTGTTCTTTAGCGCCCTGATGCTAGGGGGCGTCTGTATTGCCCAGCCCCTGGGCCGTCAGCGTCTGAACTTTGATGAAGGCTGGAAGTTCCACCTGGGTCATGCAGCCGACCCCCACCGGGATTTTAACTACGGCATTGGAAATATCCTTGCGAAGACCGGCGAGGCCGATCATACCGCCATCAGCATGGATTTTGACGACAGAGGCTGGGATTCCGTGCAGCTGCCCCATGATTGGGTGGTCTCCCTTCCCTTTGCCCATGTAGCTAACGGGGATGTGGATGCGCATGGCTATCATGCCATCGGCGGCCTTTTCCCCGAGAACAGCATTGGGTGGTACCGGAAGACCTTTACCGTCAACCGGACCGACTCGGGAAAACGCTTCGTCATCCAGTTCGACGGCATTTTCCGGGACAGCAAGGTCTGGATCAACAATTGCTACCTGGGCGGTCATTTCAGCGGCTACAGCGGTTCATCGTACGATATCACCGACTTTGTGAGATTCAACGCAAAGAACACCATTGTGGTGCGCGTGGACGCCAGCCAGTATGAAGGCTGGTTCTATGAAGGCGCGGGGATCTACCGGCATACGTGGCTGAATGTGTATGACAACCTCCATATCGTGCAGGATGGCGGGGTATATGTGCGAACCTCGACTACCGGCGATCGGACCACCGTCACCGTGACTACAAAGATCGAGAACAGGAATATCCGGCCTTCGACGGCTACTGTCTCTTCCTATATAACGGATCGCGCCGGAAAAAAACTAACCCAAAGCAGGGATCAACCCCTTTCGCTGACCATTAACGGCATCGCCGCCATCACCGGCTCCCTGGAGCTACCCGCACCCAATCTATGGTCGTTGGACAACCCGTACCTCTACAGGCTGGTGACCCTTGTAAAGTCCGGCGGCCACACCGTCGACAGCATGACAGTGAGATTTGGCGTTCGCACCATTACCATCGACAAGGATAAAGGACTTTTCCTGAACGGGAAGCCTGTGAAGATCCAAGGGGTCTGCTGTCACCAGGACCATGCGGGGGTGGGCAGCGCCCTGCCGGACTATTTACAGTATTACAGGATACAGCTGCTGAAAGAGATGGGTGTGAACGGTTATCGTACGAGCCACAATCCGCCTACGCCTGAATTGCTGGATGCCTGCGACAGCCTGGGCATGCTGGTGCTGGATGAGACGCGTCTGCTCAACAGCGCAGGCGAGTATGGCGCTGAATGGGAAAAGCTCATCCTCCGCGACCGGAACCATCCCTGTATCTTTATGTGGTCCATCGGCAATGAAGAGTGGAGGATCCAAACCTCCAGCTGGGGCAAACGGATCGCGCAGAACCAGGTGCTCAAACAGCAGGAGCTGGACCCTTCACGTACTTCCACCTATGCGGCAAATGTGGGTAATGAGTGGCATGGGGTCAACGAGGTGATACCCGTCCGTGGATTTAATTACAACCTCAACGGTCTGGACCCTTATCGCAAAGAGCATCCCGATCAGCCTGTCATCGGCACGGAAGTGGCCAGTACGGTCTCTTCACGGGGGATCTTTTATAAGGATACCGTGAACGCATATGTGCCGGATTATGACAGCATCGCTCCGCCCTGGGCCAGCACGGCGGAATACTGGTGGCGTATCGCTGCTGAGCGGGAATGGTTTATGGGCGGTTTTGCCTGGACGGGCTTTGATTACAGGGGTGAGCCTACGCCTTATAAATGGCCGAACATCAACTCCCATTTCGGCATCATGGATATGTGCGGTTTTCCCAAGACCGTTTATTATTACTATCAATCCTGGTGGACGGATAAGGATGTGCTGCACATTGCTCCCCACTGGAACTGGAAGGGCAGGGAAGGACAGCCCATCCCTGTATGGGTGAATACGAATGCGGATAATGTGGAGCTGCTGCTCAACGGCAAGAGCCTTGGAAAGAAGGATATGCCCCGCAATGGCCACCTGGAATGGATGGTGAACTATGCGCCCGGCAAGCTGGAAGCGGTGGCTTATAAGAAGGGCCGGAAGCTTACTGCCATAGTACAGACTACGGGCGAGCCGTACCGTATCATCGTAAAGCAATCAAAAAATTCATTGGCTGCTGATGACAGGGATGCTGCCGTATTCAACATCACGGTAGTGGACAAGCAGGGACTGGAAGTCCCCGATGCATCCAATCTGCTGCACTTTTCCGTCACGGGCAATGCGCATATCATCGGCGTGGGCAATGGTGATCCCAGCAGTCATGAACCTGATAAATATACCACGGGCGGCTGGCAGCGAAGCCTGTTCAACGGGAAATGCCAGGTGATCATTCAATCCGGCCGGGGAGAGACTGTCGGCCGGGGAGCAGGGGACAGTCAGCAGACCGGTGTCAATGGGACACCCCGCGATGTCCAATTCCGTGCGGAAGGCGAGGGCCTGCAGGCCGGGACGGCGACTTTGCGGCAAGCTTTGTAATAATCGGGGCGGGGTGAACGACAGCGGGGTTGTTCAGCACACCTGAGAACAGTACCACCTGCTGTTGTTTTGCAATGACGAAATAAAGAAATGGATGATCAAACTTTAAATTAAGCGTCCGGTGCATGCCTGACATGGTACCTGTATCAGTCGTTGCCGCATCATCCGCCAGCGACCCTTTTTCATTTATCGTAAAGCCGGCCGTATGATAGTACCTGGAGACCGGCGTGCCTTGCATACCACCGCCCGGTGGGCTGCACATATTTGAAAGATCAGAAGCGCCGCCCTTATTGAACAGGATGCCCAGGCCCGATTGCTCCAGGGCAGGCTGCAAGTCCGTTGTATCATACGTCTGCTCCCAGCGGGGTAAGGACAGGTCCACCCATTGGGGGTTCATCCGGGAGATGGCGGCGTAAAATTTTTCCTGAGCTAAAAAGGATGTAAACGTTCGGATCGTCTGTCCGGTATCGTCAGGCAGCACAAGGAACAAGCCATAGGCATTGCCATTCCCATAAGGGAGCTCTATCATAGTAAAGGAAGTGTCTGAATATATTCCTGCCGCCAACACCTTGTGCATAAAGGGCACGGTGGTCCGCCCGCCTCCGGCTAAGTAAAAAAGATCCATTTGTGTATTTGCAGCATTGAAGGGATGCCGCCAGCCGCAGCTGAAGCTGCAGGCATTGGTAAGATATACCAGGTCGCCCGGCCGGGTGGATTCCAACACATGGGGAAACCTTCTGTCGGTGTTCTGTTTCGTCCAGCCGTTGATCTTTTCTGCCGCAGCCCTGCCGTTGAAAGGCAGGGCCTGGACGGCGGAATAATACCATGTATCGGCTAATTCTCCGAAGGCGGGTGTAAGCTTTAGTTTTTTGCGATTGCACCATATGCCGTTGGCTATGGAAAATCGGGCCAGTTTGTCTGTCATCGAAAATTGCTGCACCAGGTTCTTGCTAAGGGCATTCAATTGATGGATGTTTATATCCATCACCTGCAGCGCCTGTCCGATGGAATCACGGGTGTCCCCGGCCGCTCCGTTATACAGGAGGTTCAGGCTGAGATAGACGCCCATTGGAGAAACCAAT
Organism: Puia sp.; assembly: GCA_035547295.1. Lineage (GTDB taxonomy): Bacteria > Bacteroidota > Bacteroidia > Chitinophagales > Chitinophagaceae > Puia. The sequence goes on from DASZVM010000233.1 coordinate 17,544, forward strand.
CTGTTGGTGGTATCCTTTAGCATGGCGCGCATAAGGGTAAAAGCAAAACGGTTGCTGCCGCGCGCCAGGACAGATCGCTCTGCCAGAGGCATCTTTTGACCATAAGAGGGTAGTAATACGATGACGAGTAGGACGGTACCTGCCGGAAAAAACTTTTTCATACGTTAGGGGCGACGTTTTTATCGGCTGGGCAGGGTCGTGAATCCCCAAATATAGTGAGCAAAGCCGGAAAATAATGAACAATTAAAAAATGTAAGGGATGCTGACTAGGTATTTTCATTTCCTTTTGATACTTTTAATAGTACCGCGCTCTGCTGAACTAAACTCTTATCCTAACCAGCAGGACAAGGCCTTTTATGAGCACTGGACAAACATTGCGATTGCTACGCACACTAAAGGGCATAAAACAATCAGCCCTTGCCAAAAAATTAGGCATTAGCCAGCAGGCCTATTCCAAAATCGAAAAATGTAGCCAGTTAAGCACCGAAAAGCTTCAGTCCATTCTTATCGCCATGGGATGTACTTTGCAGGATATCGAGTTGTTGAACCAGTTATCTGACCTTTAGGAGGAATGC
>DASZVM010000234.1:0-3089 GCA_035547295.1 Puia sp.
CGGCAGCGGGACGCCATTATTTATTTCAGTCCAGGCGGATGTCCTGGGCGCCGGGCAACGGCAGCTGATCAGGGACTCCTTTACCAGGGCTGCAAAACCGCAGCCTCCGGGTGAGCCGCTGGACTGGCTGACAACGTTACAGCCCAGGGAATGGAAACTTGACGGCGAGATCAGGACTTTTGACTGGGGATAGCTGATAGGTGACGATCCGCTCATCCGGTATTCCCATTTTCGTAAGCTCTTTCCGGAAAGGATAGGTTATATCCATACGTCCCGCAAGATGAAAGGTCCCCTGTTTCCACAGATCCCATAATTCGGGGTCCAACGTACGCAGGTAATGGACCGCCTGGACGCCTGCGCCTCCTTTTCCGGGAACGATGTCGAGCATCAGCCCCAGCTGCTCCGGTATATTTTTATAACAGTCCTCCAGCACCAGCACACCGATGTAGATCTTTTCCGGGTAGCATATCTTTTTCCGGGCTTTATTAAACAAGGGGATCCCTGTTTCGTCGCCAAAGAAGAAATGATACTTACCTTCTGTCAAAAACGTATCCATAGATTTAGCAATAAGTTACCTTTACCGAAGGTACGGAGGCCATTTCCCTGGCTTTTATACCTTACGGAGCATTTTTTGCATAAAACGGATTTTCTATGGATGTGACATTTTATGACAAGCATGGCAAGCAGACCGCCATGGACCTTTCCGGCATATTTTCCATGTCCGGCCACAGGAACCAGCCCATGGAGGTACGTAAACGGTTCGATCTCCCCTTCATGACCGCGGAGGCTGTCCAGCTTTCTTCCACGGATATCGATGTCGTCTATGGGGACATGCTGATAAAAGAGTCGCAAACAGCGTATTTCAATTCTACTACGGAACCGGACCATATCGAAATGCATTTTACGCTGGCCGGGGAGGGGTTCCTGGAAAATCATCTCAACGGGGAGAAATATTATTATGCAAAAGGCCGGCAGAACCTGCATTATACACCGCAGTTCATAGGTTCCAGCTATTATCAGAAAGACGCTTTCTATAAGTTCTTCGAGGTACGTTTTACAAAGGGATTCTTTCTGGCGCTGGCAGAAGACAGCAGTCCTTCATTGATGGATTTTGCCGGTAAGGTCGCAAACGATACGGCGGTGATGTTCAGTATGGAGAACCTGCCTATTTCCTTTGCCATGCAACAGTGCATACATGAGCTCATGCATATGAGAATGGACGATGGCCTCAAGCGGATGTTCATTCAATCCAAATGTATCGAGCTGCTCACCTTGCAGGCGCAGACATACGAGCAAACTACCGGCAAAGGGGCCCAGGCATGCAAGACAACTTATGATAAGGAACGTATTTATTTTGCAAGGGATTACCTGGTGGATCATGCCGCCTGTCCGCCTTCGCTGACCGAGCTGGCAAAAGTGGCGGGGTTGAATGAGTTCAAGCTGAAGAAGGGCTTTAAGGAAGTCTTCGACACTTCTGTTTTTGAATATCTGAGTAATTTCAGGTTGAATGAGGCCCGTAATGGACTATTGTCGGGCGCTGTTCCCATCAAGGAAGTGGCTGAACAGCTGGGATATTCTTCCGTGCAGCATTTTACAAGGGCATTCAAAAAGAAGTTCGGAGTATCGCCGGGAAGGGTGGGGAGTTGTTGAAAGAAGCCTACTTAGGTAAAGAATTTTTTAACCTCTTTAAAGATTTGTTGGCAGCTGCCAGCTTCTTAGGAGCAAGAACCTTCCCTTTTAACTTGTTGAGACTCTCATCGACGGTTAAAGTTACCTCCTGGGTACTTCCCTTAAAATACACCCATTTATCCGGATACATATTTAAATATATTTCAACGATATATGCAATTGTTGCCAGGATTTTGTTCCTATCATCATTGTCGCTTATAGAATAGTCATCTATTTCTCCATTTTCGTCAATATCTCCAAAAGCCATGTTAGTGATGTTTGGTAAATCCGTAGAAATAAATTCTATGCGTTTAGGAATCACTCCTTTTTTACCAACGCTCAGAAATTCGAATACTTCATAGTCATCGGCGATTTTAATTTCAGTATAAACTTCATATTTCATAGGGTTTATTTTATTCTGGTTTCAAAACAACCTCATCTGCTCCCCCGGCCGCCTGAACTGCGTACAATCCAGCTCCCAGCGTTCAGCATTCAACCCATACTTCTGCGTATATCTCTTATACTGCTGCGCCACCAGCTCTGCGATATTTCCTTCCCCCCGCATACGCACTCCCCACCGGCTGTCATTCACCTTTCCATCGTGGCTGGCCTCTATCAGGTGCCACACCTTATCGGCCCTGTCAGGAAAATTCTTGTAGAGCCAGTCATGGAAGATGAGCTTGATCGCCCCATTGAGCCGGATAAAGGTATAAGCGGAAAAAGTAGCGCCATTCTCCGCGGCCGCCTTCATGATCCGTTGCATCTCGTGCTCATTCAACCCGGGGATCATAGGTCCCAGCATGACACCCATCCGTACGCCCGCATCGCTGAGCTCGCGGATAGTGCGCAGCCTTTGCTTCGCCGTGGTAGTGCGTGGCTCCATTACCCTGCGAAGGTCCTCTTCAAAGGAGGTGATCGACACCAGGATGGATACCAGTCTCTTCTTAGCCATATCTGCCAGGATGTCCTTATCCCGTAAAATGCCCGCATTCTTTGTGATCATGCCCACCGGCTGATTGAACTCACGGCAGACTTCCAGCAACCCGCGGGTAATACCGAACTTCCTTTCGGCCGGCTGATAACAATCCGTATTGCCGCTGAGGGAAATAGGCAGACATTCCCACTTGGGGTTCATCAGGAATTTACGCAGGAGCTCCGGGGCATTCTTCTTCACGATGATCTTCTGCTCGAAATCCAGGCCCGCGCTATAGCCCCAGTATTCGTGCACATTACGGGCATAGCAGTAGGTGCAGCCGTGTTCACATCCCTGGTAAGGGTTCATGCTGTACCACATCCCCACATCGGGACTATCCACCTTATTGACGATGCTCTTGGCATGCTCTTCAAGGAAGATGGTCTCCGGATTGGGCTCCAGCCAATCGTCGATGGCCTCGATATGCTCTTTTACACGCTCGTTCTTA
>DASZVM010000235.1:0-6711 GCA_035547295.1 Puia sp.
ATCAGCTTTAAGGTACAGTGCGAGACAGGTACTTACCCTATTGAAAGCATCAATTTCTACTCCAGCATACCTATAAAGACCAATTCAGTCATAAAAGACTGCAATGACGACTTTACCTGGAGCCCTGGGTACGATTTTGTAAAGGAATCGGATAGCACCAAGCAGAAGCTCCTGCTCCTCTATTTTGTAGGCACCAATAAGATCTTTATGCGGGATACGGCCACTATCCGCATCTATGTAAAAGATGCCCTCAATTATCCTTACATGCACGCTGAGTATGATATGGCCATCAAGAACATCGATACCTATATCCTCCGGCTGAAATATGCTTTCTTCACACTGGATAAAAAAGTAAAAAAGACCAAGAATACCCGTACGGATTTCGATATGAGCACGGCCACGACAGCCCTGGGCGGCACCATCTTCTCTTCTGCCGCCAGCCAGGACGCCAAAACGGCCGGGACGATATTACCCAGCGTCGGGGTGGCGCTGGTCCCTGTGAAAGAAGCTGTAGCGCCTCAGCTGACGGCCGAACAGAACCAGGCGGGCCTTGTCCGCAGCAGCATCAAGCGGCTGGAGTATACCAAAAGGGACAATGCCCTGGTAGGAGAAAAGGATATGGAGATCACAAAAAAGATCACTGCGCTGAAGAACGAGCTTAAACAGACACAGGTACAGCTGATAGACGTGCCCCTGGAAGAGACGAGCAATATGACGGAAGAGCAGCTGAGAGACCTTGACAAATATTTCAACAACCCCAGGGTGAACAAGAAATACAGGCTGAAGAGCAGACCTTCCAATGCAAAGTAATTCCATACTTTATTGGTCACAGGTCCCCTTTTCCCGGGTATCTACGATATAAAGTATCTTCCAGACGCCGTTTGTGCGTATCAGCTGAAAAGCATCCACTCCACAGTGAAGGAGTGTTCCGTTGTAGTAGAAGTGATATGGCGCCCATACCTGGGCCAGCGGCCCGTTCACCTTTAATGTTTCGATCTGTACCTGCTCGTCGGCAGCTCCCTTGGGAAGCCGGCCGATAGCCATCGCAAATTCAGCTACGGGATAGCTGCGGGCGATCGTCTTGCCTGAACTGTCCACGACAATGGTCTGCAGGACAGCGCTGTCGTCAAAGGCTGTCATCAGCTGCGCACTGTCGGCATTCTTCATGGCCGAGAACAGCAGACCTACGGCGGCCCTGACGGAGTCCTGCGCGGTTTGGGCACGGACTGCACCTCCCGCTGCTATCAGCGCGAGGAGAAAGAAATATCTAAGGGTCATTACGGTTATTTTAACAGCAAAGCTACTTGTACCCCAATATCTTCAGCATGCTTTGGGCCGTTTGCTCCTTGGCATATACCCAGTCTACCAACTTCCCATTCTTATCGTGACCTACAATGACATGCTTGGGGGACGGTATAAGACAGTGCTTGATGCCGCCATACCCGCTGATCTGGTCCTGATAGGCTCCTGTGTGGAAAAAGCCCACATACAATGGTTCGCCGTTGATGATCTTGGGCAGGAACACCTCATTGATATGCTCTTCCGAGTCATAATAGTCGTGGCTGTCGCAGGTGATGCCGCCCAGCACCACGCGCTGGTATTCCACATCCCATTTATTGATAGGCAGCATGAGAAAGCGTTCCCCGATGCCCCAGGTATCGGGCAGCGTAGTAATAAAAGAGGAATCGATCATATACCAGATCTCACGGTCGTTCTGCATCTTCTGCCCGATGACGCTGTAGATATGCGCCATGCTCTCTCCCACCGTATAGCTGCCGAACTCGGTAAAGATATTCGGCATGGGGACATTGCTCCGTTTGCAGGCCTTTTTGATATTCCCTACGATCTCATTGATCATGAACTGGTAGTCATATTCAAAACCCAAAGAGTGCTTGATGGGGAAGCCGCCGCCGATATTGATGGAGTCCAGCTCAGGGCAGATCTTCTTCAGCTGACAGTACAGGTTGATCACCTTATTCAGCTCGGACCAGTAGTAGATGTCGTCCTTGATACCCTTGTTGAGAAAGATATGCAGCATCTTCAGCTGGAACCTGTCCTCATTGCCTTCGATCTTATCTACATAGAACTCCAGTACGTCCCTGGCCCGGAAACCAAGACGGGAGGTATAAAAAGGAAAATTGGGCTCTTCTTCCGCAGCTACGCGGATACCCAGCTTGAAAGGCACTTTTACAGAGCGTTTGTATTGCTGCAGCTCTTCCTTGTTATCCAGGATGGGGACCACATTCTTAAAACCGCTGTTCAGGAGGCTGGCAATCCGGCTGGTATATGGCTTTTGCTTGAACCCGTTGCAGATGATATATGTCTCCTTGGTGATCTTCTTCCGGGCATATAGCTTTTTGATGATCTCGATGTCGTAGGCGTATGAGGTCTCCAGGTGGATGTCATGATTCAACGCTTCTTCTACGATAAAGGAGAAATGAGAGCTCTTGGTACAATAACAATAGAAATACTTCCCTTCGTAATGATGGCGCTTGATGGCATTGGCAAACATCTTTTTGGCTTTCTTTATCTGCATCCCGATCTTGGGCAGATAGGTCAGCTTCATAGGGGTGCCGTACTTGTCGATCAGCGCTTTCAGATCCAGGCCGTTGAATTGAAGGTAAGCATCTTTGACCTCAAATCCTTCTTGGGGGAAATTGAAGGTTTGCGTCACCAGGTCGGTGTACGTGTTGTTCATTGACTGGTCCAGGTTATAAAGTATTTAATGATTAATTGACCTATATACTTTTAAAAAACTATGCAAATGTGAAGTTTTTTTGAAAACAATAAAGATTTTTTTTTGGCTGCGCACTGGAGGTAACCGGGCGCAGCGAAGCCTCTAACCAATCCCGGGCCGTCAGGCCCGGAAGAAACATAAAAAGGCCCCCTTTTTAGGGAGCCTGAATATAGCTTGTGGTGCAATAAACCTTATTTGACCGACGCAACCAGTCTTTTGAAAGTCTCAGGCTCATTCATAGCCAGGTCTGCCAGCACCTTACGGTCCAGGCCGATACCCTTCTGAGCCAGTTTGTGGATAAATGCGGAATAGGTCATCCCTTCAGCACGAACGGCAGCATTGATACGGGCGATCCACAACGTGCGGTATTCCCTTTTCTTCAATTTGCGGCCTACATAACGGTAAATAAGACCTTTTTCCAATACGTTCTTGGCTACCGTATAAACATTCTTACGTTTGCCATAGAAACCTTTTGCCTCTTTTAAGATGCGTTTTCTGCGTGCCCGGGAAGCAACGGCGTTTACTGAACGTGGCATATCTTAAATTAATTTGAAATTTGAATAATGTGATGATCCGGTGTCTATTTCAACCTCAACAGACGTTTTACAAAATCGGTATTGGCCTGGTGTACAACGCCTTTCTTATTGAGGTTACGCTTACGCTTCTTGGACTTCTTGGTCAGGATGTGACGTTTGAAAGAACGTTGGAAGGTGATCTCGCCGGTGCCGGTGATCTTGAATCGCTTCTTGGCACTCGAATTGGTTTTAACCTTTGGCATTTTTATGCTTTTTGCATGATACCCTGCTGGCGGATCCGCACAGGCGGAACACTTATGGAGCCGTTTGGGCTATTAAAACGGAGCGCAAAGGTACAGTATAAATCACAAAAACCCGCCAAAAAGGCGGGTTTTTTATCAAATTCACCAGATTTACTTCTTTTTCTGCGGCTTAGGCGCCCAGATAGCCAGCATCCGCTTGCCTTCCATCTTCGGCATGCCTTCCAGCACCCCGGAATCGTTGAGCCGCTCGGCAAACTTCAATAACAGCAGCTCACCCCGTTCCTTAAACTGGATGGCCCTTCCCTTGAACTGTACATAAGCCTTGACCTTGTTCCCTTCCTTTAGGAATTTCTCGGCATGCTTGGCCTTGAAGTCGAAATCATGGTCATCCGTATTGGGGGTGAACCGGATCTCTTTTACCTCGGAAGCCTTGCTCTTGGCCTTCATTTCCTTTTCCTTCTTCTTCTTCTCGTAAAGGAACTTATTGTAGTCAATGATCTTACACACAGGGGGATCCGCATTGGGAGATATCTCTACCAGGTCGAGCGCCTGCTCCTGTGCCATTCTCATCGCTTCTTGTATGGAGTATACCCCCACTTCGATGTTGTCACCGACCAGGCGCACCTGCGGTACCCTGATCATATTATTGGTACGATGTTCTTGTTGTTGTTCTTTCCTGAATCTGGGATTGAAATTACCTCTCGGAGGTCTCGGTGGAAATGCCATTTACAATTTTTAAGTTAAACCCTCTTCCCTACTGAAGGCTTTGATTTTTTTTCGTTTTGTTTAATGACTCCTTTAGGGATTGGGAGTCCTTTCTTTGATCTCTTTTCTGACATCGAGGATGAACTCATCGATGCTTTTTACGCCAAGATCACCTTTACCTTGCCTTCTTACAGCCACCTTTCCCTCCTGCATTTCCTTCTCCCCGATCACCAGCATATAGGGAACCTTCGCCAGTTCGGTATCGCGAATTTTCTTCCCTATCTTTTCGCTGCGATCATCCACTTCTGCACGAATATCTGCATTTTTCAGGGAATCTAAAAGAGTTTGTGCATATTCCAGGGACTTGTCACTGATGGGCAGGATCTTCACCTGAAGAGGGGCCAGCCAAACAGGGAATTTACCCGCATAATGCTCCAGCAGGAAGCCGATGAACCGCTCATGGGTCCCCAGGGGCGCCCGGTGGATGATCAGGGGTGTCTCCGGCTGATTGTCCTTATTGGTAAAGGTCAGCTTGAACCGACGGCCCTGGGCAAAATCTACTTGGTTGGTAGCCAGGGTGAACTCCCGGCCAATGGTGCTCCATATCTGCACATCGATCTTGGGCCCGTAGAAAGCCGCCTCATCCGGCACCTCCTTAAAGGGAGTATTGGTACGGACCAGCACATCCCTCACCAGGGCTTCCGTCTCTTTCCACAATTCCGGCTCATCGACATATTTCTTGCCCAGTTTGGCAGGGTCATGCAAACTGAGACGCATGACGTATTTCTCCACACCGAAGATCCTGAAATACTTCAGGTACATCTCGTTTACAGCCTTGAACTCTTCATAGAACTGCTCCTTCGTGCAATAAATATGCGCGTCGTTCATATGCAAACACCGTACCCGCATCAGCCCGAACAATTCACCGCTTTGCTCATAGCGGTAGCAAGTGCCATATTCCGCCAGACGGTACGGAAGGTCTTTATAGCTTTTGGGCTCGGCATCGAATATCTTGTGATGATGGGGGCAATTCATCGCCTTCAGGTAATACTTTACCCCTTCCAACTCCATGGGTGGATACATACTGTCCTGGTAATAAGGCAGATGACCGCTGGTAAGATAAAGGCTTTCCTTTGCTATATGAGGAGTCACCACCCTCTTATAGCCTGCCTTTTCCTCACTTTCCTTGGCCAGCTTTTCCAGCTCTTCGATGACTATCCCCCCATTGGGCATCCAGAGAGGGAGACCGGGACCTACCTGGTCGTCAAACGTAAAGATCCCCAGTTCCTTGCCCAGCTTGCGGTGATCCCTTTTCCGCGCCTCTTCCTGTAAAGCCTCATATTCTTCCAGGTCCTTTTTCGCGGGGAAGGTAATACCGTATATACGGGTAAGCTGCTTGTTCTTCTCATCGCCCTTCCAATAGGCGCCGGCAATATTGGTCAGCTTTACCGCTTTGATAAAACCGGTATGAGGGATATGTGGCCCCCGGCAGAGGTCGGTAAATTGACCCTGCGTATAAAAAGTTATTTCTCCATCCTGAAGATTGCTCAGCAGGTCCAGCTTATACTCATCCCCCTTATTGGTAAAATACCCCACGGCATCCGCCTTGCTGATGTCCTTCCGCTGATAAGCTGCATTCTGTTTGGCCAGCTCAGCCATTTTTGCTTCCAGCTTGCGGAGATCTTCCTCGGATACCTGGTGACCACCCAGATCCATATCATAATAAAAACCAGGAGGGTTCTCCGTTGCCGGCCCCACCCAGAACTTTACGCCCGGATACATCGATTCGATGGCTTCCGCCATCAGATGGGCGGAAGAATGCCAGAAAGTGCTTTTGCCTTCCGCATCATCCCAGGTAAGTAACCTCAATGCGGCATCCGAAGGTATCGGACGCGTTGCATCCCATACCTGCCCATTGATATTTGCCGCTAAAACCTTTCTTGCCAATCCTTCACTGATGGACTTGGCGATGTCCAGCGCAGTGCTGCCATAGGGATACTCCCTTACGGCCCCATCCGGAAAAGTGATCTTGATCATGCTCATAAGGGGGCAAACCTACGTTAAAATGCTCAATTATCAATGGTCAGAACAGGCACCATGTACTCATGTCCGGCGTTGCTATGCAGCCGGTTAGGTTCTTCCCGACCATTAAAAAAGACATTGATTGCCGAGGAAAAATTTAACAAAGTATTGCTAGAAATGGTTCGCCTTTATTGACAGCCGGGACCGCAGGAATAAATTCTGAACGAACCTCTGGTTCGTTGTCCGAAGGACCGACATTAGATCTTTCCGGAAAACGGGTTATATTGACCAGCGGACCCGTTTTCCGGACATTTTTCTTTACCTTGCTAAAGTGAAACACCCGGTTATGCGGAGTACCTCTACGCTCCTCCTGTTACTTTCCTTTGGCTTCATCCACGCGCAGGACATTACAGGCGTCTGGCAGGGACATTTCCGTGCCAATAATCTCTCTGCCAGAAGTTCATTGTTT
>DASZVM010000236.1:0-2644 GCA_035547295.1 Puia sp.
GAATATGCGCATGGGGATGGCCTGGAAAAAGGTCTTGCGGATGTCGGCGTCGCTGAGGCCTTCATCCTCAAGGTTCCTCCATCTGTCACTGTTACGCATAGCCGCATCCAGGATATTCTGGTGCTCTTTCCAGATCAGTCCCTTGCGGATGCTGTATTGTGCGCTGAGGGCTTTTTGCAGGACGGGCAGGCGGCTGGCTACTGCCTCTTCGGCGTACAGCTGCATCCTGGGATTGATGGTGGTGTATATCCGGAGGCCGTCCTCATAAAGATTGTAAGGTTCTCCTGTCGCCGGGTTCTTATGTTCCCTGCACCATCTTTTCAGCTCTTCCCGGAGGACGTCCCTGAAGTAAGGGGCAAGTCCATTGTTCTCGTCGAGCTTTTTATAGTTGCTCATGTCGATGGGCAGGGCCTTGTATTTAGCTGCTTCGGCGGGTGTGACATAATTGTTCTTTACCATCTGATTGATGACGGTGTTGCGTCTGTCGTAAGCGGCCTTGATGTTCCTCCGTGGGTTGTACAGGGTATTAGCTTTCAGCATCCCGATGAGGACTGCGGCTTCGTCCACGCTGAGGCGGTCAGGCTCCTTGTTAAAGAAGGTACGGGAGGCATTGCGGATGCCATAGACGTTGTCGCCGAAAGGGACTTCATTCAGATAGAGGGCAAGGATCTCCTGTTTGGTGAAGTTGCGTTCCAGCTTTATGGCGATGATCCATTCTTTCAGTTTTTCGATACCGCGGCGGACGAAGTTCCTGGATCCCTGTCCCAGCAGGTTTTTTGCCAGCTGCTGCGTAATGGTGCTTCCACCGCCGTCCCTTCCCAGCTTGACCACGGCGCGCATGACGGAAAATCCGTCTATTCCGGAGTGGTCATAGAACCTTTCGTCTTCGGTGGCTACCAGGGCATTGATCACGTTGGGGCTGATGTCCCTGAATTCCACGTTGCTGCGATTGCCTTTGTCCTTATAGTATTTACCCATGGCCGTGCCGTCCTCGGCGAAGACCTCGGTGGCCAGGGTGATGGAAGGGTTCTCCAGCTCTTTCAGGGAGGGGAGGGAGCCGAACGCTCCCAGATTGATCAATACCAGAAAAAGGATGAAGGCGGCCAGTCCATAGAAAAAGACTTTCCAGAAAATGCGAACCAGTTTAGACGACATATATCGAGTAGTTGTAATTAATAGGGTAAGTACATATTCCGTTCCAAAGTTAGTTAAAACTTGCCTGGATAAACTGTGGAAAGGAATTGTCTGTATCCCTGCATGTCCTTATTCTGCATCAGCAGCTCAAGGTTGGGCGCCGAGATGAGCAAAAAAGTGTATTTTCCCACGGGTAACCATGGGACTACTTCCCTGGGCGCGGCGGCTTTGGCTTTTTGCAGATAGTCCAGTGCGGCGGTGCTATTTTCAAAGGTATTGATGACCACCAGCTTTACCGAGTCGTTCAGGGAAGCGTTGTTGATGGTGAGGGACTTGTCGTAGAAGTTTTCCAGGTTATAGCGGGTGAAGGCGTTCCTGGTCTCTGTAACGTATACGGGGTCTACTTTATCCAGGACGATGATCACTGAATGGGGTTTTTCAGGTGTAAAGGCGAAGGCTGAGTTCAGGGACCGTACCTTAGCTGCCATGGCTGCGGTGTCAGCCTGTAATTTCTTTACAGCTGCCTGGATGGAGTCTGCCCTTTGCCGTAGCAGGGCCATTTGCATCGAGTCCTGCATGGCCCTGGCCATTGCTGCCTGGATGGAGTCCATCTGTTTGTGCAGTCTGGCGAGCTGATCTGCACTCATGGTGATCTTATTTATGCCGGCCGTGTCCACTCTCATCTTATCGCCGGCTATGGTGATGCCGGGTTTTGCGCCTCCGGCCGCAGGTGCGGCCCCGGGTGTCTGTATGTTAGCTTTGGACAGGGTGGTAGTATCTTCTTTTTTTAACAGGTTGTTGTCATTACGTACCAGTTTGGGGGCAGGGGGAGCAGTGACCTTGCCCGGCATCAGCACGGGAGCGGTGGATACGGTGTCCTCGTCGGAGGCGCGTTTGACCTCCAGTTTTGTGAGATAGTCCTCGATCTCGCGGCGTCTGCGCAGCACGTCTATCAGGGTGGCGGCTTTTGCCGCCATGGGCGTCTTGGGGAATTTCATGCCGATGTTGGCCAGGACGCCTATTGCCCGCTGATCGTCCCTGTTGCGTATGTGGTAAACCGCTTCGATATACAGCAGCTGGGGTGTCCAGTATTTATCGCCATAGAGGCTGTCTGCAATCTTCTTGTCTGCCAGGGCTTCCTCGAACCTTCCTTCTATAAAAGAGTTGTAGATCTTTTCATACTGCCGGGTGGCCTCCACCTTGAGGCTGCCTTCCGCCTGTACGGTCGAGACCGGGTTGGAGGCCAGGGCGGCGGCCCGGCCGGCGGGAAAATCTTTTTTCAGCAAGGCGAGGATCCTCTCTGCGTTTGCCATATCTCCCAGCTTTTTATAGCAATAGTACATGTTCAGCAGCGTCTGTTCCCGGAAAGCGGTGGAGGGGAATTTTTGCAGCAGGCTGTCGTCCATGACCACTGCGGACTGATAATCATTTATACCTTCCTGATAGGTCTTTCCCAGGAGGTACATTGCTTTTTCCACGGAGTCGTTGAGCTTTTTCAATTTTTCCGGGG
>DASZVM010000237.1:0-3191 GCA_035547295.1 Puia sp.
ATATGCCACATAGCCGTCCTCATATCCCGGATGCGTTCTCAGCACTTCATCAAAAGCCTGCCTCGCGCTGTCAGGCTGATGGATCCAGGTATATAATCTCCCCAAAAAGATACGTATATCCGGATCCCTGGGCGATAACGCAAGCGCTTCCCGGGTCCGCTGTATCGCAGCCGGATAGTCATGTCCGTCAAATGCAAGAGAACGCGCCTGTTGAAAGATATCCCCGGCCGAAAGAGACGACTGGGCATCTACCCTCTGTATGGCAATGCACATACCTGACAGGTACAGATAAAGATAAAGACGATAATGCATGCTTATCAATAACGTCTTATACGTCCATATTAGATACCCTAAAACGGTATTTCACAGATTTTAAGTATAAGTACTTACCGTTTCATACCTCGGGAATAGTATATTTTACGCAACCGGTTGATGCCTTCTCCCGGACATATCGTACCAAAACATTTACTATTTTTCCATCCCGCTGTAAAACAAAAATGATGCTGCTGAAAAATAAAACACATACCATCTGCCCGATCGCCGGGGTGATCCCCCAATCTCATATCGTCGTCTTTTCCCCGCACTTCGATGACGTGCTCTTTATGCTGGGCGGCTATATCGAAGAATTAAAAAGGTCCGGCAGCCTCCATGCAAAAAAGTTCCACATCAACCTCCTTTTCTCAAAAAGCAACTACATGGCCAGGTCAGGCAGCGAGAACTTTAACAAAAGCCTGGAAAGGATAAAGCTTGCTACAGGCCAACGCCTCCTGGAAGACCAGGAATGCATCGACGAAATGCTGGGCAGGTTCAATTATCGTTATGAGATCGGGGGGGAAAGCGAGTGCTTCACAAGAGGCAAGGAATTCGCCGATTCGGAAATGGAATTCCCCCACGGGATGTTCGAAGACTTCGATGACGCAGACAGGGAAATATTCCGTCGTATGAAAGAAAGGATACGCTTCTGGGCAGGTCAGCCCGACACGGCCCTCGTCTTCCCCATCGCATTTAAAGAGCATATCGACCATTTCATCGTACGGGAAGCCGCCGTCGAAGTGGCGAAAGAGCTGAATGGAGAAAGAAAAGCCGGCTTCTACTTCCAAGAAGATAAACCGTACGGCGGCATCGCAACAGAACCTGAAAAAGAACGCATAGACCATTTCATCAGCGCCAACGCCCTCGAATGCAGGACATTCCGTTATGACCCCGAGCACATGATAAACCTCGCATTCAAACATTATATCACCCAGGTGGAAGAAGTATATAAAGTTGGCATACGCAACAGGGCCAGCTACCTTCAGCAGCTGGCCCATGCAGACGGTCCCTGCGACAGGATCTATTTATACAATCCTTAGTGATCCAGCGCCCTGAAGACCATCCTCGCCCCGGACTTCGGCAGCTGATCCCCGGATGAATTGGTAATAAATCCCGCATGGATGTACGAGCAATCCGTAATATTCAGCTCTGACAACGCCACCGCGATCTCGATGACCGAGTCGCTCTTATAATATTGGGTGCTGTCCAGGTAATCCCAGGGTGTCCAGTTCCAGCCCGTACCCGTATGCTTGTACAGGATATTATTCTCCACCATATAATCACACCCGTTCGGACCCTCCCAGGTAGTGGCCGAATAACCCGTGCTGTCATTATTGTCGACATTGAGATAGATATTGCTGATGACATTCAATCCCGATCCCTGTACCAGGAAGAACAGCTCCGACTCGTCATTGGCAACCTTAAAGGTCCTTACATTCCCCGAAGTGGCAATGGCGGCAGGCGGCACATTGTTCCAATCGTTCAGGTTCCCGTCGACATCGATATAGTTATAGGGGCCGTTACGAAGAAAAGCCACCAGCTTTCTCAGCTGCGTCATATAGGAAGGCAGCTGGTCATAGGGGTTGGCCAGTACATCATCGGTACAGTACACCCATTCATAGCCCCTGGATACAGCTTCGTTGATGCCGTAATACATATCGCTCAGCGAAGCAGTATGGATCAGGAATGCAAATCTGTCGGGAGTAAAGCCGGCCTGCCAGGTAAAGAATTGCCAGGGCCAGGTGGCGATGGTGCTTGCGGTATTCTCATAGGTACAGATAACGTCAGTGACCCGGTTGCCATTCCAGGTGACATAAGTAGGTACGACATAGCCGCCGGGGTTTCCCATCACGATATCGTTGGAGTCTTTACCCTTTACATACACGTAAAGGTCCCGGTAAAATTGCTCCTGACCGCCATCCACAGGATACATCTGGTCAAAGAATATCCCATCCATCTTCGATCCATACCAGGCATACCAATGGTCTACATCCAGTTTGACACTGTCGATAGGCCGGTTGGACGCCCCATAGTTGAACGAATTGACATAGCCCACGACCTTCCCGCCCGCATTCCTGAACGCAGTGATCTTCGCCAGAAGCGTGGAATCCACGGCAGTGCCCGGCCCGTTATAGGCCGTATTGATAATGGCATAGATCTTCGACGGGAATAAGGCAGCCTGGGCCGTCAGCGAATCCCACCATGGGGAACCGCTATAAAAATAGGCAGGGACTAAAATTTTTGTTTTCAATTCAGCGGAACAGGATGTCAGCGTCCGGGGAAGGGTGTTGTCCGACGGCCCCTTGGGGCGAAAGTCCTTCTTACAACCGGCGCCAACGACAATAAAGAGCACGAGGGATAAGGTCCATACCGGACCAATTTTCGATTTCATGGTCATAATATTTAAGTGTGATGAAATACTAAACGGCAGGCTACCGATCAGAGCGTTTGGCATTCATTACTACGACCTCAAAAGGCTCCAGTACAATATTTATCTTTCTTCCCGAAAGCGCAGGGGCCGCGCTATTCCTTGCATTAAAGAACGAATAATTATTTCCATCTCCGTCAGGCAGATCGAAAACTTTAGACACATCGGCGACAAACGTCTTTTTTTCCCGCGAAGGGTTACGCAGCGTCAGCACCGCCTTCCCGTTATTCCATGCAGCATAGCCATATACCTCTTTCTTCGCAGGGTTGCCGCCAACCCAATGCACATCGGCGAGGATATCCTCATTCTCCCTCGCCCAATGGATGGCTGCCGCCAGCTCATCCCAATTGGCACGGTTAAGCTTATGCGGGTTGATATACATCTCCTGTAAAGCCGTGCCCGTACCAAAGAACGACCATATATCATCCGCGATCTCCTTGTCATTCATCTC
>DASZVM010000238.1:0-3875 GCA_035547295.1 Puia sp.
ATCGCCCGTTTAAGATCCCGTTGGGGAACAGGGGGCTGTTGCTGATGCTTTTGCTGCCTGTAAGCGTTTATATCATCGCTCTTTCCGGAGCGCTTCATTCTTCCGGGAACATGGTGATGCCGGCACTGATCTCCATCGGGATGCTGATCTCCGCCGAGTTTGCCTGGCGCCTGGTGGTCTGGCGAACACCTGCCTTAAAACAGGTGACATAGCCCTGCTATTTTTTTGTTTTGTATTTTTTCATGATGGCTTCCAGCTTATCGAATCGCTCATCCCACATTTTGCGGAAGGGTTCGATAAAATCAGCTACCTCTTTCATCTTTTTGGGATTGAGGTGGTAGTAGATCTCTCTGCCATCCTGTTCCTGACCGAGTAATTCACATTCCGTAAGTATTTGCAGATGCTTTGAGACCGTAGGCCTGGCAGTGTCGAAGTTCGCAGCGATGGCACCCGCTGTCATGGCCTGTGAAGCGACCAACAGCAATATGGCTCTTCTCGTGGGGTCGGCTATGGCTTGGAATACATCTCGTCTTAGGTTCATTATGTAGCTATTTGGATACAAATATACATGTAGTTATTTAGCTACGTAAATTTTTCCGCCAGGTCGGAGAGTTGCCTTACATTAGCCTATATGAGAAAGACCATACTATTGCTATTTGCTTTTTTTATCATGCTGACCGCATCCGCGCGTCCGCCCATTCGTATTCTTGTTCTGTATGAGAACGGCGGTCATCATATCGAATATTCCCGCGCGGCAAAAGTGTGGCTCGGCAAGCTGGCTGCCGACAGCGATCTTATCATCGATTATATAAATAATACCAGCTCCATCAACGATAGCACGCTCGGCCTGTACGCGCTGTTCATTCAGCTGGATTTCCCTCCCTATGCCTGGGCTCCGCAGGCCGTCACCGCTTTTCAACATTACATTGAACAGGGCCGGGGCGGCTGGATCGGTTTTCATCATGCCACCCTGCTGGGCGAATTTGACGGCTATCCCATCTGGCCCTGGTTCTCCGGTTTTATGGGGGACATCCGGTGGAAGGACTATATCGCGGATTTTGCAGCCGCAAAGGTCAACGTGGAGGATACATTGCATCCTGTTATGAAGGGACTGCCTGCTTCCTTTATCATCGAAAAGGATGAATGGTATACCTGGGATAAAAGCCCTCGCCCCAATGTCCATGTAATTGCCAGCGTGGATGAATCCACCTATACGCCCGATTCGCCTGTCAAAATGGGAGATCATCCCGTCATCTGGAGCAACGATCATTATCCCGCTCGTAATATCTACATATTTATGGGACATTCTCCCGAGCTTTTTAACAATAAAGCGTATACGACCTTGTTCCGGAATGCAATTTTTTGGGCGGCAGGCCGTAAGTGAGCTGCAGCCCGCAAATTAGTATCTTTACATCGCCATGGAAGACAAGCAGCACATCCAGCTGGAAAAAGGTACGATGGATTACACCGTATGGGAGTTCGACAACATCCGTATGGGCCATGGCGTCATGAAATTCCGGGAATGCGTCAGCCGTCCCGCCAGCAGCAAGACAGACGTCGTACGCCTGCATTTTGGGCTAAAAGGCAACTACAGCTTTTCCTACCAGCAGCTGAATAAGACCTATCACCTTATCGGAGGACACCACAATATCATGTACTCCAAAGAATTCGACATGGTGGTGGAAAATAGGACCCTGGACCTGGAGACCTTTGGCATCCAGTTCCCCAGGGACCTGTTCATCCAGTTTACCCAAAATGGGGATGACCAGCTAAAAAGATTCTCGGAAGAGATCATAAAAGGGAATAGCGTGATGCTTTCCGAAGAATGGGGTGCCGTCGATACCGGCATCCATCAGGTCATTCAGCAGATAATCCATTGCAACTACGCCGATCATCTAAAAAAGCTCTTCCTTCTTTCCAAGAGTATCGAGCTGCTGGTGCTGTCCGCGGAAGCCTGTAAGCAGGCTGCCGGAAAAAAAGAGGTCTTCATAAAGAACAAGACGGATAAGGAGAAGCTGATTGCCGTGCGCGATCTGATCAATGAACGGCTCCACTGCCCGCCCAATCTTTCGGAAATAGCCAGGATAGTAGGGCTGAATGAATACAAGCTCAAACGCGGTTTTAAGGAAACCTTTTCCAATACCGTCTTCGGCTATCTCACCGAGCAGCGTCTGCAACTGGCCTATCAATACCTGCGCGATACAGAAAAGACCGCTGCCGAGATATCCTACGAGCTGGGCTACGCCTCCCCGCAACATTTCAACAATGCCTTTAAAAAGAAATTCGGCATCACCCCCTACGCCGTCCGGAAGTGATCTACTGTCTGTCCCTGTACGCCTCCCTGGCTTTATCCATCATCTCTTTTTTCATCTGTTCGTATGAGCTGTACTGGTCCGGGGTCAGCACCTTCTTTAACTGCTTATCCTTTTCCGACATCATCGACTTGAACTTCCGGTATTTCGCAAACTTTCCGCCGCCATCATTTTTGATCTCTTCCCCTTTTCTCGCGTATTCGAGGTTGATGGCCGTCACCTTTTCATACTGTGCAGTATCCAGGCTTAGCCTGCTCCTCATGGAATCGCTCAGCCGTTGCGCCCGTTGTTCAGGCGATGATTGGGCGTTCGCTGCCAATAGAAAACCTAACATGCCTAATAACAGGGAGAACATTTTTCGCTTCATAGACTTTTTTTATATAAGACCGCGTACCAGGCCTGATGTATCGCCCCGGAGGGTGAAGCTGCCTGATCGGGGGGTGAGCTTACACATTCATCCAGGCCTTGAACTCCGGCACCCTCGCCTTGCTGACAAGCATCTTCTCCTCTGCCGCCGGGCTTGCCTTTACCAGCAGCCTGCCATTAAAATAAAAGTTGACCTCTACTATCGCCTTCCGTTGGATGATGAACTGGCGATTGACCCGGAAGAATTTTCCAGGGTCCAGCTGCTCCTGCAGCTGCTCGAGCGTGAAGTCGACGATATACGGTCTCCCGTCAAAGGTTTGGGCATGCACCACCTCTTGAGAAGTATAGAACCAGGCAATATCCTCTGCCCGCAGGGGTACCAGCTTATCCCGGAAATGTACGAGGAACGACTCTTTAAAGCCGCCACCCGACCGTCGCAAATGCTGTGAGATTTCCCTGATACGATCGATGGCAACGGGGTGCATCCCCGTCAACCGTTTGAACTTGGTTATAGCCTGGGCCAGTTCCTGCTCATCAAAAGGCTTTAATATATAATCGATCCCACCCGCTTTGAAAGCCTGTAAAGCATAATCGTGGTAGGCCGTCACAAAGATGACCGGCGCTTCCACAGCCACTTTTTCAAAAATATCGAAGGAGAGGCCATCGTTGAGCCGGATGTCCATGAACAACAGATCACATCGCTCTCTGTTGGCGCCGAGCCATGCCACGGACTCAGCCACGCTGCCGAGGGTCGTAAGCACCCGGATCTCCGGATCTATCTCCTGCAGCAGGAATTGCAGGTTGCGGGCCGTAGCCGGTTCATCCTCTATGATCGCAATGCGTAAAGACATAATTTTCATTTTAACAAAGGAAGCCTGACCATAAAATGATCTTTGCTTTTTATGACCTCGATCTCCCGGTGGAGCAATATCTTGAAACGCTCATTCAGATTGGCAAGTCCCATACCCGTACTGGGCTCGGAGACTCGCACAGACGACAGGTTGTTCTTTACTTCCAGGAACCCCTCCGAGGAACCGATGTTTACGCACAAGGGCGTACTGTTGTGCTTTACTGCATTCTCCACCAGCAGCTGCAGCGACATGGGGGGTATCCGGTGATCGGTCAGCCCTTCGTCGACAGAGAGCTCCAACCGGAAGCCTTCCTCATATCTCATTTTTAACAGCTCCGCATAAGACC
>DASZVM010000239.1:0-3826 GCA_035547295.1 Puia sp.
CTATCCACGATCTCGGGAGGCAGGACCCGGATATTGATAAGACCGCTGGCCGTCAGCAAAGCCGCCCGGCGGATCACATTGCGGAACTCACGCAGATTACCCGGCCAGGAATAATTCAGGAATATCTGCATTACGTCCGGCTCGAAGCCTTCTACCTCCTTATTGAGCTCTTTATTGGCCTTTGAGAGGAAGAATTCCGCGAAGAGGGGGATATCCTCCTTGCGGTAACGGAAGGCCGGCAATATGATGGAAAATTCGTTAAAACGATGGAAAAGGTCTTCCCTGAACTTGCCTTTCCGGTAGGCTTCCTGGAGGTTCTCATTGGAGGCTACGATGATGCGGACGTCCACGTCCATTTCCTTTACGCCGCCTACCCGTTTGAACTTCCTTTCCTGGATGACCCGCAGGAGGGCTGCCTGGATCTCGACTGAGAGGTTGCCTACCTCGTCCAGGAACAGGGTGCCGCCATTGGCCAGTTCGAAATGTCCTTCCTTATCGGCAAGGGCCCCTGTGAAGGCTCCTTTTACGTGCCCAAATAACTCGCTGCCTGCCAACTCTTTAGAGAGGGTGCCGCAATCCATGGCAATAAACGGTTTATCCTTGCGGGCGCTGAATTGATGGATGGTCCGGGCGATGACCTCCTTACCCGTACCGCTTTCTCCGTATAGGATGATACTATAATTCGTGGGGGCTACCAGCTCGATCTGGCGATAAAGCTCTTTTGTGGCAGGAGCTTGTCCCACGAGATAGTCATCATCGGTCTGGGATCTCTTTTTGGCCGGGGCCTGGGCGGCTGCCGCGGGCTTGGGCGATTCGGCGTTCCCGCCGGAGGCCTGTTGCTGCAGCGCTCTGCCGATGACGTTCAGCACTTCTTCAGGGATCAGTGGTTTTGTGATATAGTCGAATGCTCCGGCCTTTATTACATCTACGGCTGTCTTGATGTCTGAATAGCCTGTGATGATGATGACAATGGCATATGGGTCTATCTGCTTGATCTCCTTCAGCACTTCCCGTCCTTCCTTGTCTCCCAGTCTGAAATCGCATAATACAACGTCGAACTTGGATTCCTTGAACTTGGCAATACCTTTATTGCCACTATGTCCCGCTTCTGTCTCAAATCCCTTTTTTCCTAAAAAACGGCCTAATAGGTTACACATATCCATATCGTCATCAATGATCAGAATTCTCTTCATAAACGATAATTTCTTTATTTAAAATTACTGGAAAAAGCGTAAAAAGGGACGGTAATAACAGGTGAATAATGGTCTAATAGTTATATACACATCACACCGAACATCACGCCAAATTTAAAACGTCTGTTAAACCGCTTGTTAAGAGGGAAATGTGGAGAAATTTCCCCAGTTTGGGGTGCCGGGAAGGTACTTTGGGGGGATAATTTTCTATCTGTTAACGAATGTATAACGGGAGTTTAACGGGTTAATGTTGTCACTTTTATATGGCAATAAAATTGTAATATAATCCGTAAAGCAATTGTAGCGCTAAGCCGACCCCGGTCTGCCGGCCTTCAAAATTTGAGGTAAGTGGAAAGCAATACTATGACAGACAACTCCAAAGTTTTAATTGTTGACGATGAACTGGATATTTGTTATTTGCTCAGCGGAATGTTGAAACAACGGAATTTCCGGGCCGCTTTTGTAAATTCCCTATCCGACGCCGTAACAGCGCTTCAGGCGGACCCCCCGTCCCTGTTGTTCCTGGATAACCATTTACCGGATGGGTTTGGCCTCGATTTTATTCCTTATGTAAAGAAGAATTACCCGGAGATCAAGGTGGTGATGATCACAGCCCATGACGGGGCGGCAGAAAGAAAAACGGCTTACAATGGAGGGGTGGACCTGTTTATCGCCAAGCCATTGAACCGGAAGATGATATTTGATGCCATCGACAAGCTGCATAGTCCGGATTCCACCGGGAAATTGCGGTTCATGCTGTAGTTCCTAACTTAAAATAACAAATGATGGGAAATCTACTTTACATTATTGCCGTGGTACTGGTGATCATCTGGGCCATTGGGTTCTTAGGCTATCATGCGGGCGGGATCATCCATATCCTGCTGGTGATAGCGGTCATTGCGATCCTGCTTAAGATAATAAGAAGGGCTGACTAGGCGAAGTCCAAAGTAATGGTGAAGGTAGTGCCTTTCCCTTTTTCACTTTCCAGCAAGATATGACCGTTGTGGTTAAGGATGATGTTCTGGGTATTGGTCAGGCCTAGTCCTGTGCCTTTGTTCTTGGTGGTAAAATAGGGTTCGAAAAGCTTGGATTGGGATTCCGTGTCGATGCCGTGGCCGTTGTCCGTGATGGTGACCACGCATTTATCTTCCCTACTGACCGTCTTTAGCTGGAGTATCCCTGTCCCCGGCTCCATCGCTTCGATGGCGTTGACGATGATGTTGAGGAAGGCGATCTTTATCCGTTCCACATCCACGGCGACGTCACATATATTATCGGAATAATTTTTTACTACAGTGATATTGCTCAGCAATATCCTGTCACGTGCCAGCTCGAGCGTCTCATCCAGGAGCTGGTTGATAGAGGTCTTCTTATACACCAGCTCCGTGAATTTGGTGGAGTTGAGCAGGTCGGTTATCAGCTGGTTGATGCGTATGCTGTTGCGGCTGATCATCTCCAGCATCACACCATAGCTTTCCGGAAGGCCGCCGTTGAATTCGCTTTTCAGCTGGTCCACCGCCAGGTTGATATTCGTAAGGGGATTGCGGACCTCGTGTGCGATGGTACGGGCAATACGGCCCGTAGAAGCAAATTTTTCGATGCTGCGCATCTGGATGAGCGCTTTGTTTGCTTTGTCCAGCTCCACGATCTGCTGCTTTAGCTGTTCCTGGTAGCCCAGGACCTTTTCGTCGGCGATACGGCGTGCCTTGTTTTCCCGTGAATAGGTGAAGAAACCGTACGCTGCCAGGACGACGGCCAGCGTCAGCGAAAGGAGGATAATGGCGTTCAGGAGATGATAGCGGGTGTCCATCTCATCCAATCTCATTTTCAGCCTGGATTGTTCGGCGTTCTGCATGTTCTTTACGGAGGTGCGGATGTGCTCCATGATCTCTTCCCGGAAGAAGCTCCGGGACTTTCCGTCTTCGGTGATCTGGTACCCGTGCTGATCGAAGTCGCTGATGGTGGAAGCCACCAGATGATAGTCCTTATCTATGAGTGTCTTCAGGCTCAGCAGGTCCTGCCGGATGATGGTGTCGTTCATAGTCTCTGTCTGCAGGCTGCCGAACAGCGAATCCGTGATGTGTTTGCTCTTTTCATACGGTTCCAGAAAGCGGGTGTCCTTTAGCAAAAGATATCCTCTGGCGCCTGTTTCGACGTCTTTCAGGGAGGAAAGCAGCCCTTCCATGTGGATGATGACCTTATTTGACCTGTCCACCAGCCGGGCCTGCTTCAGCAGCTCGGAATTGGCATAAAGCGTCAACAGGTAGGATATCAACAGCAGGAAAAATGCCGTTCCATAGCCGACACGGATATGCAGATCACCTGCGGATGTTTTTATGACCTTACTCATATGATCTTCCTCCAATAAAGCTTACCCCGCTTCAACCGCCGGCTGTCGTCCAGACGGATACGGACCCCGGGCTTACGTGGAACTCACCTTTTCCTTCCTCATCGATGGTGACCTCTCCCGGGTATTTACCCAGCCAATCCGTAAATTTTTTGCCTGCATGCGTTTTGCCGACTTCCATCGTCTTGAAGCCTTCTTCGCTATTGCTGAGCAGCACCGCGCAGCCTGAACCGGGATGCTCCGCGTCCCCCTCCCGTGTCCAGCCGATGCAATTGGCGTGGTCGAA
>DASZVM010000240.1:0-6759 GCA_035547295.1 Puia sp.
ATGGAAGAAAGAAAGAAGATATTGTCAAAGCCCAGACTATAGAACTCAGCCGCTTCCAGCAGCCGGTCGCTATTGTCCACTTTATTCACAGCCAGGAACACAGGTTTTGTGGTCCGTCGTAAAATGTCGGCCATCGCCTCGTCCAGGTTGGTGATACCCGTGGCGGCATCCACCATAAAAATAAGCGCATGCGCTTCCTCCAGGGCGATCATTACCTGCTTGCGGATCTCTTTTTCAAAAACATCTTCACTCTCCGGCACGAAGCCTCCCGTATCGATGAGATTGAAGGACTTACCGGCCCAGTCCGCGACACCATACTGCCGGTCGCGCGTTACGCCGCTCACGTCGTCCACTATCGCCTTCCGCTGTTCCAGCAGACGGTTGAAAAATGTGCTTTTCCCTACATTAGGCCGGCCAACAATGGCCACGGTAAATCCGCTCATAATTGATCTTTTATTCCACTCAGGGCTTAATACCCATATTCTTTCAGAAAAATATCGCTGTCCCTCCATTTCGGCCGCACCTTTACGAACAACTCCAAAAATATTTTCCGGTCAAGGAATGCCTCGATATCCTTACGGGCCTCCGTACCCAGTTTCCGGATCATCTTCCCTCCTTCCCCTAAAATAATCCCTTTCTGAGATTCCCTTTGCACGATAATGTCCGCCCGTATCTTCGTCAAAGTAGTTTTTTCCTTGAATTCCTGCACCAGCACCGTAGCCTGATAAGGGATCTCATCCCCATAACAATAAAATATCTTTTCCCGGATCATCTCCCCTACAAAGAACTTGACGGGCAGGTCCGTCAGGTCATCCCCTTCAAAAAAAGGTTCCCCTTCCGGCATCCTTTGCAAAATTGCCTCCATCAGCGTGGAAAGATGCTCTTTTTTCAGGGCCGACACCGCCACCACGTCCTTACAATACTCTTTTCCGGAAAAAAAGGCCTTCCCTTCCGCAATTTTCCCGGCACCTACCTCATCCGATTTGTTCAGCACGACGATGGCGGGCGAGCCCAGCCGCAATGCTTCAAAAAGCCGGTGGTTCTCCTCCCAGTCATCTTTTATATCCACCAGCAAAAGAGCAAGATCTGCATCCTCCAGCGAGCTCTTTACCGCCTGCATCATTTTCTCATGCAATTTATACCGGGGCTCGATGATCCCCGGAGTGTCTGAAAATATGATCTGGAAATCCTTTTCCGTCAATATCCCCTTGATCCGGTGCCGGGTAGTCTGGACCTTCGGAGAGACAATGGCCAGCTTTTCCCCCATGAGGGCATTGAGCAGGGTGCTTTTCCCTGCGTTCGGCTTACCAAATATGGAGACGAATCCGGATTTCATTTTTCCTTGCAAATATATTTCATTGGCTCGGATGGCCGGAGCCTTACGCGGCTGATTGCAGATTAGTTTCCGGGTGGCTGAGCGCTACCGATGCCTGCGGCATCTGGCGGGGCCTATGATTGCCCCTCCGGGAGCCGTCGGGGGCCGCACAAGGCAGGGACCTCGGCAGGAGCGGGCTAAAAAAAACAGGGACCTGCCGCCGAGGTCCCTGCCTTGTTGCGAAGGGTGGGATCGAACCACCGACCTTCGGGTTATGAGCCCGACGAGCTACCGCTGCTCTACTTCGCGATGTGGGCAGCAAAAGTACGATCATTTACTTTCCCTACCAAATTATTTTCTGGTGCATTGAATATTGCATGGCCGCCCGGATAAGCGCCCCGATTTTCCGCATTGAGCTCAAAATTTTCCTTTTTGCGTAAAGTCCCTGTCTCTCATCACCCCAATTTTGCGCCATGAACAAGACAACCGTGGCCATTATATTGATACTGGCCGCAATCACCAAAACTAATGCACAGCAGAAATATCTTACCCCCGCTCAAAAGCTGATGATCACCAGCGAGGATTCCCTGAATAACAACGCTGCAAAGAACAAGACCGTCATATCCGGCTATGGCAGCGCCTTCTATCAACGGAACTTTAACGAGAAACAATCCTCCATCACCCTGGAAAGAGCCGTCCTCTTCGTCGGCCACCAGTTCAACGAAAAAATAGCTTTCTTTTCCGAGCTTGAGCTGGAAAACGCCAAGATCGCCGCCGGCGAGAGCGGCACCGGAGAGATCGCAATGGAACAGGCCTACCTGAAATTCAATCTCAACGCCAGACAATATCTCGTAGCCGGTCTCTTCGTCCCCAGGATAGGCCTCCTGAACGAAAACCACCTGCCTATCAACTTCAATGGGGTAGAAAGACCTATTGTAGAGCAGGTAGTGATCCCCGCCACCTGGCGTGAGTTGGGAGTGGGCTTCTATGGCTCCCTCGATCGCCTGCCTGTCAATTACTCCGTAGCCCTGGTGAATGGCCTCAACAGCACGGGCTTCGAACACGGTACAGGCATCATAGGAGGAAGGGCCGAAGGCAGCACCGCAATGGCTAACAACCTGGCCCTCACAGCCTCACTGCAATATCTCTGGAATAATTTCAAATTCCAGATCTCCGGTTACATGGGTGGTACTGTAGGACTTAGCAAACGCAGCGCAGACAGCCTGAACGTCGGTCTTCAGACAGGCGCCTTCGGCACCCCCCTTTATCTCGGCGAATTTGACATGCAATACGGCTCCAACGGGTTTACCGCCAAAGCGCTGGCCACCTACATCAGCTATCCCGATGCAGATAAGATATACCGGGCCTACGGAAAGAATGTCCCTTCCGGTATGTATGGCAGCTACATAGAATTTGCCTATGACTGGCTGTACCACAAACAAAAGGCCCCGCAATTCATCACTTTCGCCCGGCTCGAAGCTCTTGACCTGAACTCAAAGATCTCTTCCATTCAGAAAAACCAGGATCAATACGACGGCACGCTAAAACAGACCCATATCATCGCAGGCATCGGCTATCTTCCCATACCCAATGTGGTCATCAAGGCAGACGTACGCCTCCTGCACACAGGCGAACAAAATCCCGCCCTCGTCATCAATCCGCCTCCCAATGCCTTACCCTACAGACAAAACAACCAGTTCCTGAACATCGGCATCGGATACTCTTTTTAATCTGTATTATGCAACGTAGAGACTTTATCAGATCCACCTGTAACATGTGCATGCTGCTGACGGCAGGTGCTTTTTTACCCACGCTCAGCGGATGCGGCCCTGCCGCCTATAAGGTCATCAACACCGAAATACACGATAACCAGGTAGAGATACCCCTGGCCGGCTTTGCCCAGTCGCCCCTGCAGCTGGTAAGACCAAAAGGCTGGATGTACTCCATTGCCGTCCGTAAGAAGGAAGATAATACATACACCGCCCTCCTGTTGAAATGTACCCACCAGGACAACCAGCTGACGCCCGCTGCAAATGGGTACTCCTGCAGCCTGCACGGCAGCGCCTTCAATACGGCAGGACGTGTGACAAAAGGTCCCGCGGAAAGACCATTGAAAGAATATCCCGTTACAACAGATACAACAAACCTCATCATACATTTAAAAGCATAACATCAATATGATCAAGTACAAACATATCACCAGCACCCTGTCAGCCTGCCTCATCCTGTCTGGTCTGACCCTTTCTTCCTGCAGCAAATCATCCGATTCCGGCTCTGGCGAAAGCTTCACCGATCTTGAAAAGGACGTCATAACAAATTTTGTCAACAACGTAGCCATCATCCAGTACGCCGACCTGGCAGCCAAGGCAACTGATCTCAAAAATAACATCATCGCATTGGATACCGCCACCGTAACCAGGGACGCCAGGCTTCAACTGGCGCAAACATCCTGGAAAACCCTGCGCCAGACCTGGGAAAGATGCGAAGGCTTTCTCATTGGTCCCGTGGAAGATAATGATTATGACCCCAATTCCGACACCTGGCCTACCGACTATACACAGATGGATGCACTGCTGGCAGGCAGCAATCCTCTTACCACCGCGGACGTTGAAGCGCTTGACCCGACCCTGCGCGGCTATCATCCCATCGAATACATGCTGTTCGGGGAAGGGGGATCCCGCAAAGCCAGCGAGCTGGATGCCCGTAAGAAAAAATACCTCGTCAGCCTGTCCGACGACCTGCTGAACAACAATATCAAGCCCCTGCTGGCTTCCTGGCAAGGCGCCAGCGGCTATGGCAACACCGTCCTGACTGCAGGCGCAGGCAATGCCTCCTTCTCCTCAAGACAAAGACTATTCCTGGACTTGGTCGGAGACAACGGGATGGCCGGCATCTGCAACGAAGTAGGACAGCAGAACGATGACGGGAAGATCTATAATCCCTATAACCTGAAAGATTCCTCCTATGCCGAATCTCCTTATTCCGGCAACAGCCTTATCGACTTTAAGAACAATATCATCGGCGCGCAGCAGGTGTATCTCGGCAACGGCGCCAAAGGCTTTAAAGACCTGGTGACGGCAAAGAACAAAAACCTCGACAGCAAGATACAGGCAGCATTCACCGCAGCCATCAACTCCTTTGACAATATCAGCGGCGCCGACAACATGCGTTTCGAATTAGCCATCTATCAGCGCCGTACCCAGATACAGGCAACGCTGGCAGCTATCAACAATCTGCAGACCCTTTTAGAAGACGATCTCAGCGCCTATATTACGCAAAACGTAAAAGACTGATCCCATCGGTGAAAAAGCTTTATACCATATTGATCCTTGGCGCCGCCGTCTACACCTGCAGCCGGTGTAACAAAGCCGGTACCTTCCCTGAAGATGGTTATGATGACCGTCTCAGCGGAGGCTCCTTTACCACCCTGAATGAGTCCACCCAGGCTTTCAAACAGGCCATCGATGGACTTACTGCAAGAGAGGAAAGAGTTCATATCATCGGCGATGGCACCTTTGATCAGGTATTCGTGGCAGCGCCAGCCCCACACTTCGGAGGGCTGGGCCCTGTTTACAACAACATTTCCTGTGTGAACTGTCACCGCAATGACGGAGGCGGCTTCCCCAGCACAGGCAGCTCCAGCTCTGGCATGTTGATGCGGATAAGCATTCCCGGTACCGATGAGCATGGCGGCCCCCTGGAAGCCCCTGGTTTTGGACTGCAGATACAAGACAGGGCCCTTCTTGGAGCCTCCCCCGAAGCCAGCGTCACCATCGGCTATACGGATCAGACAATCACCTATCCCGACGGATCGATAGTGACCCTTCATAAGCCCTCCTATGGTCTGACAAATCCGTATATCCCCTTACCCGCCAGCTATTTGCTGTCCCCGCGTCTTGCGCCGCGTCTCGTAGGAATGGGGCTGCTGGAGAATATCCCCGAAAGCACCATCCTGTCATTCGTAGATGCAGGCGACAAGAATGGAGACGGTATTACAGGTAAGGCGAACTATGTATACAATCATTTTTCCGGCAAGACAGAACTGGGCCGTTTTGGCGTAAAGGCCAATACTTCTACCCTGCTGATGCAGGTGGCCACAGCCTATCAGCAGGATATGGGCGTCACCAGCTATCCCCAGTCGCAGGAAAGCGCCTGGGGACAATCCCAGATGAGCCTCGTAGGCACTGATGACCCCTCCCCCGAATTGGCAGACACGCTGTTGAACTATGTAACTTTCTATGTACAGACCCTGGCCGTACCGGCTCGAAGGGACGTTTTGGACAGCGTAAATAAAAGAGGCGCGATCCTTTTCAACCAGGTCAACTGCTCCGGCTGCCACCGCCCAACCATGCAGACCGGTGTAAATACGGCCATCCATCTCAGCAGCCAGCGTATCCATCCCTACACCGATCTTCTGGTCCATGACATGGGAGAAGAGCTCGCGGACAACCGCCCCGACTTCCTGGCCACAGGAAGGGAATGGAGAACGATGCCCTTATGGGGAATAGGCTTGCTGGGCAAGGCTAATGGAGGCAGCGCTTATTATCTGCACGATGGAAGGGCCCGCAGCATGGAAGAGGCTATCCTCTGGCACGGAGGTGAGGCGGAAAGATCAAAACAACAATTTATGCAGCTAAGCAAAAACGATAGAGCAGCCTTGCTGAAATTCCTGGGATCGCTATAGACCGGGCAGATCACCCTTTCTTTGAAACGCTGCTGGCGCCTGTAGAACGCATTTCCCGTATGACGGCATCCCCTTTATAATAAATGCCGCTGGCGCCTGTGGCATGTACATTCAATTCTTTATTGACCGTGATCCGGATATCCGAGGCACCCGTAGCATGTGCATTACAGTTCTCCGTCACCAGGTCGAACCCCTTCAGATCGCTTGCGCCGCTGGAATTCACCGTGGTAAGCCCTCCTACCGTACCTGTGATCCGTGCATCCGAAGCGCCGCTGAGGTCCAGTTTCAGCTCGCGTACATTGATCGCCCCCTTGAAATCACTGGCCCCCGCCAGATCGATGTTCAGGCTCGTAGCAGCGATCACCCCATCCACAAACATATTGCTGGCGCCCGCAGCGCTCAGCTTATCCAGGGAGGTAAAACCCACATAAACCCGCATTTTCTTCCCCCCAATGTCCCAATTCAAACCTTTATGATCCACCCATATCTTTAATATTCCATCATGCACCTCCGTCCGTATGCGATCCCGCCACTTGACATCCTCCGCGCTGACCGCCACCGACTCCTGCGTCCCCTGGCTGAGAAAAACATCGATGCCCCCTGAAACACTCACCCCATGATAGCCCGAGACAACTCTCAATTCCACATTTGGATCATTGATGACAGTCTGCTGGGCCATCGCCGGCATCAGTCCCAACCCAAACATTGCTATAATAATAAAATGCTTCATATCATTTTTTACGCCTTCTTTACACTTCCT
>DASZVM010000241.1:0-4186 GCA_035547295.1 Puia sp.
GGTCCAGGGCATTCCGGAAGAAAGGATCGTTCAGCCATTCCGGGTCGTCCGCGTAGATAAAGGCAAGATCGTCCAGGGACAAAGTGGGAATGTAAACGATCTTCCGCCGTGCTATCTCCTCCGCAAAAGCCTGGTCGATCACCGAATCCCGGATACTATGCGCAAATATGTCTATCCCGGCAGCCACCAGTCGCCGGGCATCGGCCAGCCGGTAAACATGCGCAGCCACCCGGATGCCATGCTTGTGCGCTGCAGCTATAATGGCCGTATAGATATCCGCCTTCATTGTGGGATTACCATCCACCCATATCTTGATCACATCCGGCTTCAACGGCGCCAGCTCATCGACGTCCTTTACAGCATCCGGCACTGTCGCAGGCCGGTAAATATGCGAAAAACCCATGGACGGAGGAGGAAGAGCACCCTCGACGCCAAAGCCATAGATAGCCGAATACATCGTGGCGCCGGGAATAAGCCCTGCCCGTGAGGAATCCCGGATCTTTACACCCACCGGCTGCTCAGTCCCCATGGACAGTATTGCCCCTACTCCATAATTCTGGTAGCGCAGCAGCTGATGACGGACATTGGCCGATGTATAGTTGGAGGCGGACATGGTTGTATCTTTTACGTTGCCCAGATGTCCATGCGCGTTGCTGATCAGCGGCATGATGAATTTCCCCGCCATATCGATGGTGGCAGCGTCTGACGGCGCAGGTTTTCCGATGGTCCTGACGATACCCTGAGATATAACCATGTCCGTATTCATCCGGGCAGGCGCCCCGGTGCCGTCGATGATGGAGACATGCTTAAGAACGATTGCCGGCTGCTGGAACAGCAGCATCGCAACGAACGCCATATTTATCATGACATAAAGATTTACGACCTGATGCTCCACGGCGCCCTTATCTGCGCCTTCAGGTACTTATTCGCCTTCCCCCCCTTTTTGAGCTTCTCCTTCGCCGGGTCCCATGTCAATGGACGTCCCGTCCAATAAGCAATATTCGCCAGGCAGCACAATGAGCTGGTGCGATGCCCCGTCTCCACATCACAGATGGGGTCCTTATGCGCCCTGATCGCATCCAGCCAATCCTGGTAATGGTCATCGCTGTAATAAAGACGCTTCTCCCCTGGCTTGATCTCTTCCGTAACGATACCTGCCGGGTCGCTGTCCAGGTATTCCCTGCTGATATCTATCTTCCCTTTCGTACCAATGAACCGGACCCCAAATTTCCGGCCAAAATCCTGGTGTCTCATCACCACGCCATTGGCATATATCATGGTAAGGGCCTGGTATTCCTTCCCATCAGGCGGGAAAAAATGGATGGGTCCGCTGCGGTCCATATCCAGCGCCCATTGCGCAATGTCAAACATATGTGCCCCCCAGTCGCTGAGGATACCCCCTCCGAATTCCTTATAGTTGCGCCAGTTGGGAAAGATATCCTTCTCCACCGGCGGAGCTAATTCCGCATTGAAAGGCCGTGAGGCCGCAGGCCCCAGCCACTTGTCCCAGTCCAGGACAGCAGGGACTTCCTGGGCAGGCAGATCGCAGGGAATAGCCGCCTTGCCCACGCTGACCAATACCTCCTTTATATCCCCGATATAACCGTTGCGCACCAGCTCGCACGCATGCCGGAAGTTCTTCCAGGACCGCTGCATGCTGCCCGTCTGGAATATGACGTTATTCTTCTGTACCGCTGTCACCATGGCCCTCCCCTCTTCCACCGAATGAGCCAGCGGTTTCTCACAATATACATGTTTGCCCGCATTCGCCGACATCACTGTTGCCACGGCATGCCAGTGATCGGGAGTAGCGATCACCACCGCATCGATGTCCTTCCGTAAAAGTATCCGGGAAAAATCACCATAGGTATCTATCGCTTTATAACCGGTCGTCTCCTTCAACGCAGCATAGGCCTTTTCCGCATTGTTCTTAAAAAGCTCCAGCTTTTGCTGATCCACGTCCGCAGCCGCCAGCACCTGCGCCTTGGGGGCAAACTGCTTTACCAGTCCCCGGGCCTGCTTGCCTGTGCCGATGAAGCCCAGCGTGATCTTATCGCTGGGCGCCGTATAATATCTACCTCCCAGCACATGGCGTGGAATAATGGAAAAAGCAATGGCAGCGCCGAACGTATTCTTTACAAAGCTCCGCCGGCTGATGGCTGGTTTCTTTTGACGGGTCATGAAGAAAATTATTATTTAAGTGAATAATCTGACCGGGGACGGGTGGCAGGTGCCTGCCCGAACTGATAGTTCGGCTTGCTTCCCATGGTAAGCCGGAGCGTTCCTCCTTTCAGGATGTCCTCATGAAGGATGTAGCTTTTATTATATGGTTTGCCGTTGAACGTCGCCTTTTGTATATAGATGTTTCCCGGGCTGTTGTTCACGGCCTCCATGGTAAAGCTCTTGCCGCCCGGCACGCTGATGACAGCCCTGTCCACCAGCGGGCTGCCCAGCACATACGCCCCGCCGGCAGGGAATACAGGATAGAACCCCATGGCTGAAAAGACATACCAGGCCGACATCTGACCGCAGTCCTCATTCCCGCTGATGCCATCCGGGGCCGCCTGGTACATGTTCTTCAGGATATACCGTACTTTCTCCGCCGTCTTCCACTGCTGCCCGCCATATGCATAAAGATAGGTAGTGTGGTGCCCCGGCTCATTGCCATGGGCATATTCCCCGATGAGTCCCGCGATATCCGGCGGCGCTTTGGGATCATATGGTGTCGGTGTCGTAAATAGTTGATCGAGCTTTTTTACAAAGGCTTTGTCGCCGCCCAGCAGCTTTATCAATCCTTCCACATCCTCCGGCACCAGCCAGACATATTGCCAGGCATTGCCTTCAGAATAATCGTTTATCCAGGGATGCGATGTACGGGCAGGGTCGAAGACGGGATTCCAGCTGCCATCCGCCCTTTTACCCCGGAAGAACCCCACTGTCGTGTCAAAATAATTCCGGTAGTTCTTCGCCCTTTTGGCAAACCAGGCATAGTCGTCCTTTTTTCCCATTTTCCTGGCCATCAGCGCTGCGCTGCCGTCGCTGATACAATACTCCATCGCTTTGGCAACAGACTCCTCTACCTTGTCGCAGGGAATATACCCCTGGTTCCGTACATAATCCAACCCTGCTTCATTACGCATATCGGACCCTTTTATCGCCTCCAGCGCCAGCGCGGTATCAAAGCCACGGAACCCTTTCAGATAGGCTTCCGCCACCACCTGCACGGCACTGGTGCCCGGCATAGTATTCGTCTCACAACCCATCAGATGCCAGATAGGCAGCTTCCCTTGCTGCTGATAGATGGCCAGCATGGTCCGGATCAGGTCGTTCACCCTGTCGGGCTGAATAAGCGTGTACAGGGGATGGTTCGCGCGATAAGTATCCCAAAGGGAAAAGACGGAATAGTTGGTGAAAGAAGCGCCCTTATACGCTTTCTTATCGGTGCCCAGATAATCTCCATTATGATCGTTGTAGATGGCCGGGTCGATCATCGTATGATAAAGCGAAGTATAGAAGATCTTCTTATTGACGGCATCCTTTATATCCACCCGTATACGGCCCAGCTCGCTCTCCCACTTCTCTTCCGCGGCCTGACGGACCCTGGAAAAATCCCAATCGGGTATCTCTGCCTCGATATTGGCCAGGGCGCCGGCGCTGCTCACCGGGGAGATGCCTACTTTTAGCTTTATGAGAGCGGCAGGATCGTCAAAACTGATGAGTCCCTTTTTATCCTGTGTGATGAAGCTCTTTATGGGTTGTTAGCTCCTTATGGCGAAATACAGACGCTGGTCATTCGCCCATCCCCTGGAATACCGATACCCTTCGATGGTATGGTCATCCGTCTGGTGCAGGAAGGCATCCGTCGTATGATCACCGATGCCCTCTTTCAGATCGATGATAATATGCAGGTTCTTGCCGGCAGGGATATGATACTGGTGAAAACCCACCCTTTCAGTGGCGGTCAGCTCCACGTCGATGCCGGAGCCGGCAAGTCTGACGGAATAATAACCGGGAGAGACCTTTTCTTCCTGGTGGGAATAATGTGAAGCATACCCGGTATCGATGTTCTTACGGGTCCCTTTATTCCAGCGTACCACCCCTGTGTAGGGCATGATCAGCACGTCGCCCAGGTCAGGGATACCCGTACCGCTCAAATGCGTATGAGAAAAGCCGGTGACGATGCTGT
>DASZVM010000242.1:0-4357 GCA_035547295.1 Puia sp.
TTTTCTCATCGGTCACCTGGACACTGTTTTTGAACCCGACATGCCGGCTGGACCTTACACCGTGCTCGACGACTCCACCGCCACGGGACAGGGTGTCAATGATATGAAAGGGGGTGATGTGGCGATGATCGCTGCCCTGCAAGCTCTCCAGGCGGCCGGTCAGTTAAAGGACATGCATATCATCGCTTATTTTACGGGGGATGAAGAGCGGTCCGGCTCTCCCCATGGAGTAGCACGTAAGGATTTTATCGAAAGAGCAAAAACATGCGACATAGCCCTGGGTTTCGAGTCTGCCATGGGACTGCATACCGTGGCCGCCGCCCGCCGGGGCATCGGTGACTGGTCGCTGGACGTGACAGCCCGGACAGGGCACTCCTCCCAGGTGTTTACCGACTCCGCCGGTTTTGGCGCTATTTATGAGGCCGCCCGTATCCTCGATAGCTTCAGGGAGCAGCTGGGTCATGAGCAATATCTTACTTTCAATCCTGGTCTTATCGTAGGGGGTTCGGGGATAAAGCTTGCGGAGCAGGATGCCCGGGGCGAAGCGCTGGGTAAGACCAATATCATCTCCCCCGTCGCGCATGTCACGGGGGATCTGCGTTTTCTTACTGAAGCGCAAAAAAATGCCGCCCGTGAAAAGATGAAGGCTATCGTTGCGGCCGGCCTTCCGGGTACACATGCAGTCATCTCCTTTACGGATGGTCTGCCTGCAATGGAACCCACTCCCGGTAATCTTGCGCTGGTAGCTCAGCTGGACAAGGTCACCCGTGACATAGGCATCGGCGGGACGGCAGCGGGCGATCCGGGGGCCAGGGGCGCCGGCGATATTTCGGACATCGCGCGATATGTGGATTGCCTTGACGGTCTGGGAGCCTCCGGTCACGGGTCTCACAGGGCAGGGGAAACCATCAATTTGAAGGAATATCCCCTCCTTATCCAACGGGCAGCGGTATTCCTTTACAGGCTTACCCGTTAAAACATGACAAACACTCGATGTTGACAGTGAAAAGACGGCCCCTTGCGTGATGAGTGGTCCTCCTTATCGTACAGGTGTCAGCTGCGCCTGTACGCATCGCCATTGCCCCTTCTCCTTTACATACGTATCGGTATATACAGTAGATCCCTTTACCACTTTCCCGTCTATCGACTTTGTATACACCGTCCTTGCGCTCACCAGGGCCATGTCATGGAAGATCCGGATGGACTCGTCCGTATAATCGAAGGATTGGTACCCGCTGTTGTCGAAGTCTGTAGCCCAATTCTTCAGATATTCCTCTCTATGGACAATTTTCCCATTGCTTTCGATGCATACAAAATCAGGATGTATCAGTTTATTATGCGCGGCCACGTCCTGTTGCAGGAAATTCCGGATAAATTGTCTGTTCAACTCGCTTAGACGGGCGCTGTCATTGTCCTGAACACCCCCGTTAAGAAGCAAAATGGCTGCAAGCAACTTTACCATATTTTTCCTGTAATTTTAAAAAGCATCCTGTAAACAGGCCCTTTATTTTCCAGGGAATTCTCCCCTGTTTTCCTTCAATTCAATCTTTGTTATGCACAAAACCTTAAATAATAAAGTGCTGGACGATCTCAACCGTCATATACTGGAAGAGCTGCAGAAGGACGCCCGGCTTTCCACGGTGGAGATAGGCAGACGTATCGGGTTGTCCGCCCCTGCCGTGGCCGATCGTATCCAGAAGCTGGAAGACCTGGGGTTTATCAGGGGCTACCGGACCCTGCTCGATATGGACAAGCTGGGGCTGACTATCCGGGCATTTATCAATTTCAGGACTAACCAGCTCAAACATACGGAGATGATCAGGCTCGTGGAGTCTGTCCCCGAGATCATCGAATGGTATACCGTTACGGGTAATTATTCCATCGTGTTAAAGGTGGCAACCTCTTCCAGCCAGCGTCTGGCGGATATTATCCAGCAACTGGAAGAATATGGGGAGACGAATACTTCTCTTATACTGGCAAAGGACAACGGGTCAAAAACTGTAATGGACCTGGTGTAGGACAAATCGCGCTCTTTCTCCGGCGTTTACTCTTGGTACTTCGATGACATTGTATCCATGCCCGGTGTATTCGTCTTCCAGCCGGCGGTATACATCGATAGCTTCCTGGAAGGTCTGCTTCCGCTCGCTATCCGTCCTGTAGATCTCCTCCCAGGGGGGCAGGATAAAAACGTCTTTGTTGCATCGATATTTTTCCGCGATCTCCACAGGTGAAGGATGCCCGATCAATTTGGCATAGGCCAGTGTGTCGGGTATGCCCCTGTCGAAGAATACGGGTACATCGGTATCTATCCGCAGGTAATCTTCGATGGATCGCTGCAGCATCAGCTCCTTGTATTGCACCACATCGTCCCAGGGGACGGCTCTCCCACCCTGTTCTACCTGTTCGCGGATGATCCGGCGCGCGGCTTCCGGCACGCATAGGACATTGTACTTGCTTAACGCTTGCAGGAGGGTGGTCTTTCCTGCTCCCGGTCCGCCCGTAACGACGTAAAAATTCTCGTGCATGTTTTTTACAATAAATGCCATTTTTTGAACATTGCCTGCCTTTTTCCGGCAGGCTAATTTAGCTCACATGAAAATAATATCCCACTTCGTTCTGCTGCTCTGCATATGCATGCAGGTGCAGGCACAGTCCTTGAAACCCGCCCCACCGCCTGCCGGATTCAAAAGTCAAATGGCCAAAGTGAATGGCATCAACATCCATTATGTCATCGGCGGCAAGGGCGAGCCGCTGGTGCTGGTACATGGTTTTGGTCAGAACTGGTATATGTGGGCCCGGCTGATGCCGGACCTGGCCGCGCATTTCACCGTCATTGCCCCTGATCTCCGCGGGGTCGGTGAATCGGACAAGCCGGCGGGTGGTTACGACAAAAAGACCATGGCATCGGATATTCATGCGCTGGTAAAACAATTGGGTTTTAACAAGGCTTGTATTGCCGGTCACGACATTGGTCTAATGGTCGTCTATGCCTATGCGGCGCAGTATCCTACGGAGGTAAAGAAGCTGGCTTTGCTGGATGCGTTGATCCCGGGCATAGAGCCGTCCTGGAGCGAGTATTGGGCAAAAGCGTGGTGGTGGGGTTTCTTTGGATGGAAGCCTTCCGGGGAGATCATT
This sequence comes from Puia sp., assembly GCA_035547295.1. GTDB lineage: Bacteria > Bacteroidota > Bacteroidia > Chitinophagales > Chitinophagaceae > Puia. The sequence goes on from DASZVM010000242.1 coordinate 3,136, forward strand.
GCGGGGAAAGAGCGGCTTTTTCTCACTAATTTCTGGCCTGTCGTAGGGTATGTCAAAGATCCTTTTACTTCCGCGGAAAAAGAAGAGTTCATTCGCGCTTATGCCGTGCCGGGTGGTGCCGCGGGGTCGTTCCATTGGTTTGGGGCATTTCAGCAGGATGTAAAGGACAATGCGGTGTTCAGACAGCAAAAGCTCGTGATGCCTGTTCTTGCCATGGGTGGGGATCATTCCACGGGGGGATTCCTGGCTGATCTTGCACGTAGTGTGGCCGCGGATGTGAAAGAAGCGAAGATCAAAGATGGTGGTCACTGGCTGGTGCAGGAGCAGACGGCACAGGTGCGTGCGGGATTATTGGACTTCTTTTTGGGCAAGTAGGGTAAAACAATCCACAGCCGCCCTAGGTATCGATGTTGTAAAGCGTTGATTTTGTAGCAGGCTTTCCTTTGGCAGATTTTTAGACATATAGTCTGCAAAACCATTTTTATGACACGCTTAAAGAACATACTGGGTTTTGCGCTGGTCATCGGTGTAATGACGGTGTCTTTATCTGGCTGTTATGAAACCCATTATTATAATCACTATCATCATCATACACGTGGATGGTATGATCGGCATCATACGCCTCCACCGGCAGGTGTCGACTTCAATGTTGATATACACAATTAATTATACCGATACCACCTATGCAAGACCCCGGGAAGATGTTTCCGGGGTTATTTTTTTTCCTGGAACTTTGTTTTGCTCAAGATTTCCTGAGCTTTTTTCAACTTTTCCGGCATGGGGTTTTCTTCAATCGGGAAAAAGCTGTGATTAACCACGACTACAGGTGGGATACGTTTTTTGCGTTTTTTCGTAGTTGCAGTATGTTTTTTGACAGCCGGCATATTTCAAAATTAATAAATTCTTTGAATTAGAAAGCCTATAAATTTCAGGCTCGCTTTTGGTTCAAAAGGCACTTGGATAAAGCCATCTCCATCCTGTATTATTGTGTTGATAACAAATTGCTTACTAAAATTGGAATAGTAAGTCTTGAGAATCCTTGTGTAGAGTCGTGTCCTGTCCTGCGTACTGCCAGCAAAGAAAATTTGCACATTGGGATACCTGGAAGTAAAATCCATAAGAATTTCTACGATTGTGGCCAAAACCCGTATAATATCTCCATTGTTTGAATTGGCCTTATCATCTATTGCTCCATCGGCCATAAGATCTCCAAATCCCATGT
>DASZVM010000243.1:0-9495 GCA_035547295.1 Puia sp.
GGAGGCGGCTCTTCCCGCCTGCACCAGGCGCTGATAAAGGAAAAGAAATTATTCAGCCAGATCGAATGTTATCACACAGGCTCCGTGGATCCCGGACTGCTGGTCGTCGAAGGACGGCTGATAAAAGGCGTAAGCCTGGAAGAGGCGGATAAAGCCGTAGAGACCGAGCTCCAAAAGCTGACGGTCGAAAAGGTATCGGAAAAAGAGCTGACAAAAGTAAAGAACAAGACCGAGTCAGCCATCGTATTCGAGGATATGAGCGTGATGAACCGGGCAAACAGCCTGGCCATCTACGAACTGCTGGGCGACGCCGATATGATGAATACAGAGCTGGGCAAATACCAGGCCGTCACTGCTGAAGAAATATTGGCCACCAGCCGTCAGCTTTTCGATCCCAACAACAGCAACACACTTTACTATCACAGCGGTCAGCCGACCAAAGGAGGAGCTTCCCATGTTAAATAGGACGATCGCGCCACCGATCAGGGACGCGAAAGAATTCAATCTGCAATTGCCTTTATATAAGAAACTCGTGCTCAGGAATGGGGTGGAAGTATATGCCATCGACCTGGGCAACGAGGACGCCCTGATGATCAGCTGGATCTTTGACGCCGGCAATTCATATGAAAAAAAGAACGGGCTCGCCGCCGCCGTCAGCGCTCTGCTAAAGAACGGCACATCCACCCGCACCGCATACAATATAAACGAACACTTTGAATATTACGGCGCCTATCTGAGCCGGGCTGCTCATCATGAAACAGCGGACATCACCCTGCACTGTCTGAATAAGCATGTATCCCAGCTGCTGCCCGTGGTAGCCGAGCTGATATCCGACTCCATGTTTCCCGAAGAAGAGCTGTCCATATATAAAAAGAACGGTCATCAGCGCCTCCAGGTAAACCTGAAAAAAAGCGATTTTGTCGCAGGACGCCTGATCGAAGCCTATTTATACGGCCCTGAACATCCCTACGGGAAATACAGCAGGCTGGAGGATTTCCAGCATCTGCAACAGGATGACCTCCAAAGATTTTTCAAACAGCATTACAACCACGGAGCCTGCAGGATCATCGTAGCCGGCAAATTACCCGCCACACTGCCCGAAGAGCTGGAAAGATACTTCGGCGGACTGCCGCTTCACCCGCCTGTCCCACAGGACCCCGCCACACTGCCCGCGATCATCCCCGCTCAGCAGAAGAAATATGACATCGTCAACGACCCCGATGGCGTCCAGGGCTCCATCCGCATCGCCCGGAACTTCCCCAACCGCCACCACCCGGACTTTCAAAAAGTACAGGTGCTGAACAACGTGTTCGGAGGGTTCTTCGGCTCCAGGCTGATGACAAATATCCGGGAGGACAAAGGGTATACCTATGGGATCTATAGCTATCTGCTGAACAATCGGCAGGAGAGCGCCCTGCTCATCACCACGGAAGCCGGAAAAGAGGTCTGCCGCGCTACCATCGAAGAGGTATACAAGGAAATGGAGCTTTTACGGGAAGAACCCATCGAGGAAGAAGAGCTGGCCATGGCCCGCAACTTCACCATCGGTACCATCCTGGGCGATCTCGACGGTCCTTTCCAGGTGGCCAGCCGGTGGAAAAACCTTATACTCAACGGGCTCGACGAACGCTATTTTTATGAAGGCATTCGCATCGTAAAGACCATCACCCCCGAAGAGCTGCAGGAGCTGGCAAAAAAATACCTGGATCCCGCAGCTTTCTTCGAGTTGGTAGTGATATAATTTTCATAAAGGGTCATCGATGCCCATCTTAGTCCTGTTGTACAGGCTGGGCGTTCTTCCCGGGCTCGCGCTTCATGGGAGCAGGACGGTACTCCTCCTTCTCACGCACTTTTCGCCGGTGATTGAGGATGTAGCGAACACCCACGCCTACATTGCTGCCTGAGAAATGGTCGTCATTGGCAAAGTAATAGGCAGGCGACCAGTCCAGGGACAAGTCCACCAGGGATACTCTCCAGTCGAAGCCGAGGGTGCCCGCGGCGCCAAGCCTGCTATCCTTAAAGATGTACGATGGCCCGATACCCACCTGGGCGGAAAACTTGTTCCCTACCAGGGGCGCTTGCTTTTCAAGCAAACCCGTAGCTACCACTCCTTTGATGTGATCGTCAAAGCTATAGTTGACCAGGCCTTCCCAGGCAACCGTTTTAGACTGGAAATACTTGTACGAGACGCCCGTGGCTCCTCCTGCGCGTACTCCCAGCGCGGATTCTCCGCCATTGTACTGTCCTTTAGCCGCGATCATGCGTAATACGAAACCAGGCAGCATCCAAAGCAACTTTCTCTTCATGATAAACGATTTTTGGTTAAAAGATCAATTTTCTTATTTGCGACGGGCCGGATAGGGTATCATTGAAACGGCAAGAAACATGCATATAATAAACAGGATTTCAATTGTTTGTAAATCAGACGTTTGCATGACATTTTGAAAGGGACTGTTAAAATTCATTAGAGGAATATTGTCTACAAGTCTTAAATTGAATGCATAAATAAGATCTGCATGAACTTTCTTCTCCGCATCCTGATCACGGCCATCGTTGCCTTTGGCCTGTCTGCGGTGATGAAAGGTGTCTATATCGATACCTTTTGGACGGCATTGGTATTTTCGCTGGTGCTGGCCATACTTAACGCATTGCTAAAGCCCATCCTGATCATCCTTACCTTACCGATCACGATCTTTACTTTCGGTCTGTTCCTCTTTGTCATCAATGCTGCCATTGTCCTGCTGGCCGGGAATTTTGTCAACGGGTTCCGGGTCGACGGCTTTGGGTGGGCGCTTTTATTCAGCCTCTTGTTATCCATTCTCACATCCATCCTGTATAAGGACACAAGAAGGGAAAGAGAGGAGGAATAAATTGCCATGGAGGCGGGATCCCTTATATTAACTGTATGAATTTCGATAGAAAGAACTTTAACAACGAGGAGCTTATTCACTTTTACAGGAGTATTTTACTGCCGCGGATGATAGAGGAGAAGATGTTGTTGCTGCTTCGTCAGGGAAAGATCAGCAAATGGTTCAGCGGCATCGGACAGGAAGCCATTGCCGTGGGAGCTGCCATGGCCATGGAGCCTGATGAATGGATCATGCCCTTGCATCGCAACCTCGGCGTCTTTACCACCCGGAAAATGCCGCTGCGGAAACTTTTCCAGCAATGGCAGGGAAGCCGGGACGGATACAGCAAGGGACGGGAACGGAGCTTTCACTTCGGCAGCCCGGAGCATGCCATCTGCGGGATGATATCCCACCTGGGGCCCCAGCTGGGCGTTGCGGATGGGGTAGCGCTGGCATATAAGCTGGACAAAAAAAAGAAGGCCGCGCTGGCATTCACGGGAGAAGGAGGCACCAGCGAAGGGGATTTTCACGAGGCGCTGAATACCGCATCCGTATGGGACCTGCCCGTCATTTTCCTCGTGGAGAACAACGGTTACGCGCTTAGTACGCCTGTTTCGGAGCAATACCGCTGCGAGAGTCTCGTATATAAGGCTGAGGGATATGGAATGGAAGGAGTGCGTATCGACGGGAATAATATCCTCACCGTTTATGATACCTTGAAAGGGGTAAGGGAATATTGTATAAAATATCAGCGTCCCTACCTGGTGGAATGTATGACGTTCCGTATGAGAGGGCACGAAGAGGCCAGCGGCATAAAATATGTTCCCGCCACCCTGCTGGAGGACTGGGGCCGTAAAGACCCCATCATGACCTTCGAGGACTTTTTACGTGGGGAAGGCGCGTTGAATGATCAGCTGATAGGAAAGATACACGAAGAGATCAGGCAATACATAGAATCCGAGCTGGCAGCTGCGCCGGATACACACGTCGTGGTACCCGATACAGGTGAAGAGCTGAAAGACGTCTATGCCACCCGCAGGGACCAGCCTTCCGCTGCCGGGCCTGCACCGTCCACGGACCATGAGCTCTCCGCAAACGCACAGTCGGCCAATCCGGCACTCTCTGCAAACCCCGGACTGGCAAAACCTGTCCCTACTGCCGCCGTGCCGTCATCCTCTCATAACATCTCTGATGCGACAAATCCGGCCCCTACTGCCCTCTCCCCGTCATCACCCTCTCCTAACATCCCCCCGGTCGATAACGATAGCCTGGCCGCCGGCATACCCCTGACAGATGAACCCGAACCCATACCAGGAAATCCCTATGCCACTTCGAAATTCCGCAGGTCGAAGTTCCCGCAGGCCCTGGCAAAACCCACTGCGACCTCTCAGAAGCCAGCCACGGCCTCCTCATCAAACCCCGCTACTCCATCCGCGCCCACATCCATCTCCCCGGCAACCCCTGTCCGCCCTGCCGCTTCGGCAAGTCCCACTCCCGTTGCAGCCCCTCCCGTCCCCTCAGGCCCTTCTTCTGAAAAGAGACTGCTGGACGCCATCAGGGACGGCCTGCGCACCTCCATGCAACAGCACCCCCAGCTGATACTGATGGGGCAGGACATCGCCGAATATGGCGGCGCCTTCAAGATCACAGAAGGGTTTTTGGAAGAATTCGGCAAGGGACGGGTACGCAATACCCCCCTCTGCGAAAGCGCCATCATCGGCTGTACATTGGGGCTGAGCCTGGAAGGATATAAAAGCGTAATGGAAATGCAGTTCGCCGACTTTGTGACCGCAGGTTTCAACCAGATAGTCAACAACCTCGCCAAGGTCCATTACCGCTGGGGACAAAAGGCGGACACCGTGATCAGGATGCCCACAGGCGCGGGCGTAGGCGCCGGACCCTTCCACTCCCAAAGCAACGAAGCCTGGTTTGTCCATACCCCCGGACTAAAGGTCGTATACCCCGCTACCCCGGAAGATGCAAAGGGCCTGCTGATCGCGGCTATCAACGACCCCAACCCCGTCCTCTATTTCGAGCATAAGGCCCTGTATCGTGGCATCAGCGGATTGGTCCCGGACGGATCGTATGAGACTCCCATCGGCAAGGCACGCCATGTGCAGCAGGGAGAAGACGTTACCATCATCACCTATGGCGCAGGCGCCCATTGGGCAACCGAATATGCAGACAGACACCCGGACATTTCCTTTGAGATCCTGGACCTGCGATCGCTGCTGCCATTGGACTATGATGCCATCCGCGCTGCCGTGTCCGCGACAGGGAAGGTCCTTGTATTACACGAAGATACCCTTACAGGAGGAGTGGGTGCGGAAGTCGCCGCCTGGATAGGAGAGCACTGCTTCTCATCATTGGATGCCCCCGTGCTGCGATGTGCGTCCCTGGACACGCCCGTGCCTTTTAATATAGAGCTGGAAAAGAATTTTCTGGCTAAGTCCAGATTGGACGGATATATAAAGAGACTGATGGAGTACTGACCCTGGACGGCGTTAGCCCGAAAATTGCATAACGAAATAAAAATATCGTTATGAAAAACCATTTCCCCAGGTGTGTGATCATATTGATCGCGGCTGTTACGATGAACTTTTCAGAAATAAATAGTTACGATATTCCCACACCCGGATTAAATGCAAAAGACCTTCAATTCCTGGTGGATGCCAGCTATAGCAACCTGGACGAGGTGGAGATGGGATCACTGGCTGCCACAAAAGGTGCCGGTAAAGGCGTGCGGATGCTCGGACATATGATGGCGGAAGATCACGGCACGGCTCAGGCTGAGCTGAAAGCCGTCGCAGATACCGTCAGAACAGCTGTACCTGAAAGCGCCGACTCTGTCCATATCCTGATAAAACAATCTCTTGCAAATCTTTCAGGAGCTGCATTCGATTCTACGTATCTCCATGCACTGGTGACCGATCACCGGACAGCCATCGGACTGTTCCAGTCTGAACTGCATAGCGGAAAGGATATTAACGTAAAAGATTATGCAAGAAAGCATCTTCCAAAGATCCGAATGCATCTTGCAATGGCAGACAGTCTCCTGCGGACAATGCAACAATGAGGTTCCGGTATGCAAATATTATGCCCTGACATTATTCGAAATAAAAAATCCTCCGGGATCATACCCGGAGGTCAATGCAATCTGCGCTCGGCGGATCCGGTTGGTTGTTGTGTCATTGGTTCTTCCGGAAGACGGATCAAAAGAATAGCTCTTCGATCAGACTGTTTATACATCCTCCGTGCCGGATACGGACCAGTGACTGCGGATCCAATACAAATAGGGTACGGATCAGCTTGTTTTACACAGACACTGTCAGCTGTACCACGGGCTGACCATCGGTCACTCAGAATTAACGACAGACTACCTTTTTCTATTATCTCAGGATAGGAAAGGTGAGAAAAATCAGGGATTCTATATATCGGGCATGCTCCGCGGCGCCACTCTTATAGCTCCCGATGTCCATTTAAGTGACGCTGCTGTATTCGGCCGCTGCTTTTCCTTGAACCCGGTCGTACTCTTTACTTTTTATACTGTTCTTCTGTCACCTTTTCCATCCAGTCGACCATCTTTCCTTCCAAAGCCTCCTGAATGGCGATATGCGTCATCGCCGTTGCAGGTGCAGCTCCATGCCAATGTTTTTCACCGGGTGAAAACCAGATCACATCGCCCGGCCTGATCTCTTCAATGGGACCGCCTTCCTTTTGCGCCCAGCCGAGACCCGCAGTAACGATCAGTGTTTGTCCCAATGGGTGGGTATGCCAGGCCGTACGGGCGCCAGGCTCAAAAGTGACACTTGCGCCGGCTCCACGGGCGGGCGCTTCCGTCTGGAACAACGGGTCGCCATAGTCGTACAATTAATTTAATTCACAAAATTAGCCTCCCGGGACGCCTCCCGGCTTACGATTTTCAAATAAACTATTAAGAAGATCAAAGCATTCTCCATTCACCCCGGGCAATTTGTTTTTCTTAACTTTGCAGCATGTCGGCCTGCAAAACACGCTCCATTTCGATATTCAATACAAACCTCAAACTAAAGGGGTTTAATGTATTCCGGATAGACTGTGATGGCAATGCTACCCGGACGTACAACGCAGCCACGCGCATCACCGCCGTGTTCCTGGAACTACTGGAACGGCAATTCCCCGTCGAAAGCCCCCACCGCCCCCTCCAATTAAAGACTGCACAGGACTATGCCGCAAGCCTGTCCCTGCACACCAACCATCTTAACCACGCAGTCAAGGAGGTCACCGGGAAACCCACCACCGCCCATATCTCCGAACGCATCATCAGTGAAGCCAAGGCCCTGCTGCAACATACTGATTGAAATATTTCAGATATCGCGTACGCACTGGGATTCGAATACCCTACTTATTTCAATAACTACTTCAAGCGCATTACAGGCGCCAACCCCAAGTCGCTGAGAGCGCAAACGACTTGAAAATCTTAATCATTGACTTGATAATCGTTACCCGCCGGCTGTAGCTTCCTGGATATGGATGGATTAACCATCGAAGATGACGTCCTTGTTGGTCCGAAAGTCAGCCTTATCACCGGGAACCACCCGGCAGGTCCGTCTGATCGCAAGACGCTTGATCGATCATCATTCCGAATAGGTCACTCCAGAAGGCGTCGGCAAGCGGCAGAGATATTTGTCCATATTCTGCAAACCCGTTAAAGAGCTTTTCCGCTAAGGCTTCTTCACAGTTGCCGTTAAAGGCAAAATATGTGTTTGTGGTCGCTATTGCGCAGATTTTAAGTTTTATTGAAATTGTTTTGTCTTATGGCGGACTTTGAGGCTCCTCGAATGCAGAAGGCATCAATTCTATGTTATGCTTATGGGCGACTTTTAGAATGATTGGCATTAAGATCGAGGCGCCAGGTATAAGAACAAATGGAATACCTATCCCGACTATTTTCAGCGAGTCCATGAGCTGGGTTTTCAATACCTCGTCTTCTTTTTCGCTTATTTTTCCTTCTATCAGATATTTTCTTATGATAAATACCGCTTCTTTTTCACCGTCCCATTCCTTTCTTATGCCAATCAGGAAATGATGCACGCTCTCCTCGATAATAGTTTCTATTTTCATGATCGACTATTTAGTGGGTACGTTTACTTTTTTTCTAATTCGCCTTTAAGTTTTTTAATCTCCTGCTGAAGAGACTGTACCCGGTTTAGCAAATGCGTGATAGCTTCCATACCTTCCATATTAATGTCCAGGTCGTAGTGCATGTGCATATATTTTTCAAGATTTCCCAGTTGCCCGAAATCGATAAAGGCTTGTTCGCCGGAACGGGTCAGTTCGATCAATCCATGCTGACCCAGCTCGTGTACAAACGTAGTTTCTATCTCATAGTAGATGCAGCATTGCTCAAGTGATATCTTGTTGTTCGCTTTTTTCATACGAAACTTTTATGTACGTTCCTTATAAAGCTGTTCAAATAGTTCTTTTTCTTTTGCGTTGAGGTGGGTGGGTATTTGTATTTTATATTTGATATAAAGATCACCAAATGCCCCTTCTTTTTTATATACGGGAAACCCTTTGCCTTTCAATCGTACATTGGTATCATTCTGGGTCTCGGGAGCTACTTTCAGCTTTACTTTCCCATCCAGGGTGTCGATGGTTTCCTCGCCGCCCAATATCGCTTTGTAGAGATCTAATTGTACATTTATATACAGGTCATCGCCCTTCCTTACAAACGGTGTGTCGTTAATTATTTCAAATGTTATGTACAAGTCACCATTAGGACCACCGTTGGCGCCGGCAGCACCATAGCCCGCGATCTTTATTTCCTGGCCATTTTCAATTCCGGCGGGGACAGTGATCCGGATATTTTTCCCATTGACTGTAAAGGTTTGCTTATGTGTCTTGTAAGCCGCCGACAAATTAACCTGAACAGAAGCATGGTAATCCTGCCCTTTAAACCTGGTCTGCCTGCCGTGTTCGCCACCACGATTGCCGAACATCGAAGCAAAGAAATCGGAATAATCACCCCCTTCCCCGCCATAAGAGTAATATTCCCCTCCACCAAACGGATTGCCTCCGTTGCCGAATGGGTCGCCTCCCGCATAGGCTCCAGATGCCTGTTGCTGCCGGCGCGCTTCCTCAAATTGCTCGGCGTGCTTCCAGTCAGCGCCATATTGGTCATATTTTTTTCTTTTTTCCGGGTCGCTTAATACTTCATTCGCTTCATTTATTTGCTGAAAAAGCTTTACAGCCTGCGGATCATTCGGATTTAGGTCAGGATGGTGCTTACGGGCCAGTTTCCGGTAAGCCGTTTTAATTTCTTCAGCAGAAGCGTTCTTCGGGACGCCTAGTATTTTATAATAATCTATATAATCCATCGGGCAAAAAAATTAGTTATTCAGGGACGCTTCGTCCTCAAATTTAACAGATGGGGGTTGTCATTAGCATCACGTTTTTATTGATTGATAATATTCGACATTCTATTCACGGTTTAAGATACCAATAATTTCGCACCCTTCACACGGCATTGTTATAATTGCACGTAACATATCTACCCCCCGGTAACATGTAATTCATAAAAATAACGATTATGCAAGTACATGATGATGACCAAAAAGAGAAGAATGAAGAGGAGCCTTCCGCAGAGAACCCTTATGAACTGTTA
>DASZVM010000244.1:0-6877 GCA_035547295.1 Puia sp.
CACAATGACATGGGTATTTACCCCGTTTGTCTGCAGGTCGGGACCAAGTACCTTCACCAGGTTTGCAATATCCGTATTGGAAGCGGCTGTCCCCTCCTGGTTGTTGGAGCTTCCCCAGTTCCATTGCGGTTCATTGACAGGACTTACATAATCCAGGGGAGTGCTGGTGCTCTGAAAATGCCGGCATACCTCTACCAGGAAATCGGCATAAGCCTGGTACCTGGAAGCGCTCAGGTTGAATTGAGGCGTGCCGGTTCCATAAGCTTTACCGTTACTGGTCATATAAACGGGAGGAGAAACCGCAAAACCCAGCAAATACTTTACACCTCTTTGTTTGGCCGCATTCAAAAACCATTGCTGGCCTTGCTGCTTATTCCAGTCATAGGTGCCGTCCGGGTTCAGAAAACACTCCTCCCGCCTGTATACATCCGCTATGCCGCTGGTATCTCCCTGCTCATAGCTGCCGGCGCCGATATTAAACCTCCAAAGCGACAACCCAATACCTTTTGGGTTGCCGCCGGAGTCTACATCCATGCTAAAAAGATAATCCGCAATTTGGTTTTTCTTCGATAGACTGGCCCAGCTGCCCATAAACTTCGCCGACCAGGAATCGGACGCGCCAAAGCTGTGAATTGTCTGATGCGTATTCGCCAGATTCACCTGCAGCATTGTTTTTTGCTGACAGGTATCGATGCCATTGACTATACATGTATCCGCCGGCGGAAAGGAGGATGATCCTTTCTTACAACTAAACGCCAGAGAGAGTATCGCAAAAAATATACTTACCATAGACTGTCGATGCCTGATCATAAAGTTTTCATTGAGCACTCGTTAGTAGCCCGGGTTCTGCTTGATCACCCCGCCGCCTGCCTGGATCTCCGTTTGCGGAATGGGGAATAGATCGTTGGTCCCGGGCTTATACAGCTTGCCTTTATTGGCGGTCACCTCAGCTATATTGGTCCTGCTGTCATAGGGGTCTGTATTTGTCTGCAGCCATTGGACATACGTACCATTGGGGCCGAACAGGGTAGACATCAGCGTAGTGCCGTTAACCTTTACCCTGTGCAGGTCATCCCATCTTACATCCGCATATTCCCCCGCAAGCTCCAATCTTTTCTCCAGGATGATCGCATTGATCAGCGCGTCGCCCGTCAATCCAAGCTTTGGCGTCAGGTTTACCCGCGCTCTTACATTATTGAGCATGGTAGTGGCGGTTGCCGGATCGTTATTCCTGGCAGCAGCTTCGGCATAGATCAGCATGAGGTTTGCCAGACGCATCAGGATATAGGGTTTCGGCTGCCAGCGGTTGTTATACCCTTGATTCGCCGGGCTCCGTTCTGCCAGGGGAATATAGTATTTCCTCCAGTTCCTGCCCGAAGTATTCCCGCTGGGGTTGCCATTCCAATTGGGCACCTGCGCATCACCTGCAACAGCCTGACCATTTTTTATGATCGTATTGACCCTGCGGATGCTGTCATTCTCATTTAAAAAGGCATCTTCCAGGTTGCTGCTGGGCGTATGCCAGCCCCAGCCGCCATCCACACCACTTCCGGCAACCACGGAATTCACATTCCCTATGAGGTTGTTGGCGCCGATCTCGAAGATGGACTCCTGTCCGTTGTAATAAGCGGTTTTAAAAATGTCCCCATAATTTGGTTCCAGATGGTATTCGTTCAACGCCATCAATTGACTTGCCGCCAGAACTGTGGAATCGTAATGACCGGACCACAGGTTCGCATAGGCCAGATAAGCCAGCGCGGCCCCCTTGCTGGCCCTTGCCATATCCTGGGGCGTTGTATAATCCTTACGCTGCGGCAGATTGGCTGCTGCAAATTCAAAATCGGCATTGATGAACGCCCACACCTGATCAAGAGTAGCTCTTGCCAAAGGTATCTCGCTTTGTTTTGTATTTTCCGTATAAAGCGGCACCCCTCCAAAATTCTTTGCCAGGTCCATATAAAAGAACCCTCTTAAAAAACGCATTTCAGCCAGCAAACGGGTTTTCAGCTGTCCGTCGATGGTCGATGTCGATAAATTGGCGATCCCAAAATTGCACTGACCGATGCCAAGATAGCTGAATTGATAAAGGTTCACGACATCACCCGCCGTAGGCGTGATGCTTTCCAGGCTGCCCACTTCCCGGTAGGAAGCAGCATTGCTGAACCCACCCAGGTTTCCCAGCCATCCATTGTCAGTGGCTGTTTCGAAATTGAGCCTGTACCACATCGTCTGCCACCAGTCATTTTCGTTGATGACGGAATAGCACCCTGTCACATAGTTGATAGCACCCGCGGGTGTTTGAAATACACCCGTGTTCTGCACGGTTTGCAACCCGTAGTAAGGAATATCCGTAAAACTCTTCTTGCAGGAAGAGAGCATGAACGCACCCGAAAAAAAGCCGACAAGTATGAACTTAATATTTTTCATATTTACAATGTTATAGGTGAGAATTATAATCCAAGGCTTAAGCCGGCATTAAATGATTTGGGCACCGGGTATTGTCCTCTGTCGACACCCTGATACTGCTGGCTGTCGGATTGCACTTCAGGATTAAAGCCTTTGTATTTTGTAAATGTTGCGAGGTTCTGCGCTCCCACATAGACGCGAACGCTCTTGATGCCATTCACTTTCAGGAACGGGAAGGTATACCCCAATTGAAGGTTCCGTATCCGGGTAAAGCTGCCGGATTCAATATACCAGCTGGAAAAATTATAATTGTTCCCCGTGGCCGGGTTCGGATTGGTTGCAGTGGGGTTATCGACCCTCCAAACCTTGTCATAGCTGCCGGCAATTACATTGGAGGCACGGTCGCCGGTGATCAGATAACGCTTGGTGGTATTGGCTACTTTTTGTCCATACGAACCATACAATTCGGCAAGCAGATCAAACCCTTTAAAATCAGCCTTGATCGAAAAATCCATATTTAAGTTCGGATAGGGATTGCCCAGATAGGTCCGGTCACCCGCTGTATTGATGGTGCCATCCCCATCTACGTCAGCGTATTTAAAATCGCCCGGCTTTGCCAACGGTTGGATCATATTGCCATTCTTGTCCTTATAGTTATTGACATCCGCCTGTGACTGGAATATGCCGACCACTTTATAGCCATAAAAAGCCCCCACTACGCCCTTGGTATACATTCTTGTAAAGGACATCCCGAATCTCTCCTGTTCACGGTAGTTATCCTGGAACCCTACATCCAGCCCCTCGACGGTACCAAGGCTCAGATAGGTGGATTTTACATGGCTCAAAGAGATCCTGGGAATGATCCTCAGCTCATTGGGCAAAGAGATGATATAGCTCGTAGTAAATTCCCAGCCTTTATTTCCGATGCTGGCCACATTGGCCGTCGGCAGATTGGGCTGTCCCGCACTCAAGGGAATGGACGGCAGGGTCAGGATAGCACCACTGGACTTGTTATCGAAGTATTCAAATTCGATATTGAGCTTGTTGTTGAAAAGGGTTCCGTCCAATCCCAGACCACGATCCAGATCAGTCTCCCATTTCAGGTTCGGATTACCTATCTGCGTGGGTATGGTACCGTACGACATCGCACCGGCAAACGGATACGTGGCGCCCGTGGATACCAGGCTATACCAGGTCTTCCGGGTGATGGCATCGGCATTGCCTCTTTTACCCCACCTTGCTTTCACCATGAGATTATTCAGCCAGCCAAAGCCTTTCATGAAATCTTCGGCAGACATACGCCATCCCAGGGAAACGGACGGGAAGAACGCATATTGGTTGCTGAGGGGAAACTTCGAGTTGCCATCTCTTCGTCCGTTGGCAGTCAGATAGTATTTGCCGTCATAGTTGTATTCCACGCGACCGAAATAAGCCGATCTTTTTACCCAGTACGCATTGTTGATACCCCCGGTTGGACTTGGATTCCCATCGGGGCCGATGCCAAAGGCAGCAAGGACGGCCGGGTTTGTCAGATCCATGTTCAGATAATCGGCATAGCCGAAAAGGAGATTGTTGCCATTGGAACTATCAGCGGAAACCCGCTGACCGCTGCCATAATATTCCTTTTGTTCAGCAGCTTCCTGGCCGACCAGGGCCGTAATATTATGTTTTTCCGCTACGGAGATCTTATAGGTCAGCACATTGCTCACCACCCAGTTGTACTTGGTGTCGAATCCTGTACCGGCCTTGGTCAACGGGCTATAGCTATTCGGGTTCAGATAATATCTTGGAGAGAAGAAATTACTCGTGTTATTATCCACGTTGGCTCCGACTGTTGTACGGAAGGTCAGGTTCTTAATGGGCTGGACCTCCATAAATGCGCTGGATTGGATCCCGTACAGCTGATTGTGTGTCAGGTTCGCCAGGTTCATGGAGAACACATAGTTGGGAGGAGGCGTTCCATTCCCGGGCCCTCCATAAGGCGTTCCATAGGCGCTCCATTGCGCATCGTACAACGAAGGATTAGCCGAAGCAGGGATATGCTGCAAATTCGAATTGATGAATGGGCTCGTGATAGGATCCGTACCCAGCAGTCCTAAAAAGTCCACCGGCGTGTTGACCCAGGTCTCATACCGTGGCGCAATGGATCCTCCGAACTTCAGCCAGTCGTTGATCTTAAACTCGCCGGTGAACCTGGCAGTGATCCTTTTCCAATCGCCTACCTTGGTGTTCGCATGAGCGTCGGTATAGGACAAGCTCAGGGCATACTGCGATTTTTCAGACCCGCCCGTATAGTTGAGCCCTACATTCGTGGTGGGACTATGCGAATTGATCACCGCATTCCACCAATCCGTCGTCCGTGTAGTATCATACTGATTGATGGGTGTTTCGGCAATGGAGAAGCTGGGATTGGAAAGCCGCTGGAATTTCAGCCATTCCGCGGAATTAGCCATTGTAAAAGGTCTTTTGACCGTCTGGGACTGATAGTTCACATACACATTCAGATTACTCTGGCCGGCCTTGCCTTTTTTCGTTGTTATCACAATGACCCCGCTGGCAGCCTGCGCACCATAGATAGCCGCGGCCGACGCATCTTTCAGCACGTCCATCCGCTCGATATCCGCCGGGTTTATCGAATTAAAAAATCCGCTCTGAATGGGAACTCCGTCAACGATCAGCAGGGGCTGGCTGGTTCCCTGAATGGTATATACACCTCTGATATAAATATTTGGCTGCGCACCCGGTCCGTTGGAGCCGGAAAGCACACGCACACCCGGCACTTCACCCTGAAGCGAATTCGCAGCATTCGGGTCTTTAAAGGTTGTCAGTTCCTTCCCTGATATGGACCCCACAGAGCTGATGAGGTCGGACTTTTTGGTAGTGCCGTATCCCACGACGACCACATCCCCCAGATTGGAATTCAGAGGCTCCAGGTCTACATCGATACTGGTACGCCCCGCCACCGCCACCTCCCTGGTGGTAAAGCTGACATGAGAGATCGCCAGCGTAGCCGCCTGGGAAGCATTGATAGAAAAATGACCGTCCTTATCCGTCTGGGTTGCTGTTTTGGTGCCCTTTACCATGACCGTTGCCCCCTGGACGGGGCCACCGCCTCCCCGGACTACGCCGGTGATGGTTTGCTGGGCAAAAAGAGAGAGACTAAGTAATGAGAGTACACATAGCAATAATCGTCTCATAATGCAAGCAGTTTTAATTTTTAAAGATGCTAAAGGAATTAAAGTGCTAAAATATAGCCGTAACAAGGGGAGAATAGGGGGTAAAAAGCTAAAATGAGGGGGGTAAATTGCCAGAAAAGGGGGTTATTCACCCCCTTCAGTCCTTATTATATTGTAGTCCCTGTTAAAGGAAGGACGGTATTTCTTTATATATTCCGAAGGGGTCATCCCAAAAAGCTTTACAAACTGCTCCCTGAAATACCGGGTATCCCCGATACCTACCTGGAAAGCGGCCTGATTTACATTCAGGTTCTCCTTTAACATCAGCACCGCCGCCCTCCGCAGCCGGATGCTCCGGATAAAGGCGTTCAGGGACTGACCGGAAATAGACTTTACTTTCTGATAAAGAGCGCTCCGGCTCATCCCCATGGCCTTGGCAAATTTCGGGGTGCTGAAATCCTCGCTGTCCAGGTGGCTCTCGATAACCTCGATACATTTCCGGAGAAAATCCTGGTATTCCGCCGGCACCTTCACCGCTGTCTCGCGAAGGGTAACGCTGTCAAAAAAATATCGCTGTAAAAGGTTCCTGTTCCGGAGGATGCTCTCCACCCTGGCCTGCAGGAGGTCCTTATCAAAGGGCTTGGTGATATAGTCCTCTGCACCGCCTTCCACCCCCTTCAGCCGGGTATCAGGGGCCGTTTCTCCTGTAAGGAGGATCACAGGGATATGACCCAGGGTCTCTGACCGCTTGATCTTCCCGCAAAGCTCCATCCCATCCATGCCCCGCATATTGACATCGCTGATGATAAGGTCGGGGACATGCTCCTGGGCCAGCCGGAACCCGTCATTCCCATTGTCCGCCTGGTACAAAAGATATTTATCCTTAAAGATATGTTCGAGATAGGCCCGTATATCCGTATCGTCATCTATCAGCAGGAGGGATCGCTTCCCGGTAACCACCTCTTCCGCCGTCTTGCCCTGGTCCATAGGTGCCGTCAGGGGCAATAGCTTTCCACCCCCATCCCCGTTACCTTCGCCGCCAGGCAGCCCCATGTCTTCCGACAGTTCCTCCAGCAACCCTTGCATCCCATTTTCGCCCGGTACTACCTCTTCTCCCATAACCCCATCTTTACTCCTCTCCATAGTCACGATAAACCGCGTCCCCCTACCCACCAGGCTCTCACAGACTACCTTGCCCTTATGCTGCTCTATAAAATGTTTTACCAGGTAAAGCCCGATGCCAAACCCCGTTTTGGGAGTGCCTCCGGGGATATCCGCCGCCTGCTGATATTTTT
>DASZVM010000245.1:0-17669 GCA_035547295.1 Puia sp.
GAAAGGATATAGGAATAAGAGACAGCAGTGCTGTCCCCGGCTGCAATAGTGCCGACCTTAAAGGCAATGGCCATATAATTGTCACCGCTGGCAGGATCGCTGCCGCCAGGATGGGTGCCCCCCGCACCGTTGTACAGCTCATCGGCGCTGGATCTGCAAAAAGTTTCGCCTGCAGGACCCCTGACCACTTTTGCACGGCAATCCAGCGTGCCCAGCCCCAGATAGGAGCCCGTCTTATTACCCAATGCTTTTATCACGACTTTATTATCAGCCGGATTTTGATAAACGATGGAGTTGACAGTGGTCAGATCAGGAGTGGGAGATACGTTATCGTGGAAGACCGCATCATTATCAGGGTTGATATATTCAAAATAGTAAACATCGTTCTTCGGAGAGGCCGTGGTATTGGTGAATACCGTCCTGACGGTGAAATAGGCCTTGCTTGCCGGTACCGTGATGATCTTGCGGATGGCGATATTGCCGATAGCACCTTCCCATATGGCCTCGGTTTGTGTGGGGCCCGCCGTAACACTTGTGATCGAGCCCGGAGGGATGGCGATAAATCCCGGCGGCGGACCGCCATTGTTTGACCGTTCCGCAAAATACCGGGCAGGTCCGACGGTGACACCCCAGCCCATGGATGGGTCGGCCGGTAAAAAATAATCCCCTTTGTACTTCTCCGGCGTCCCTGCATTCCAACCGTCTTTGACAGGATCCGCCACAAATCCCAGCTTCCTGTAGCCAGGACCGTCACCTGTCATACCGCTACGTGCATGATAACCCGCGGGCGCATCCACCGTAGTACCCCAGAGACCATAGGGCGCTATACCCAGTTCCACATACTTCCCTTTCAGGAACGCATTCCCCGATACCAGCTGCGCACGGGCAGATACGGCAAAACAGAAGAAATACAATAATACCCATGACAGAATAATTGCAGTTCGTGCTTTAATGCTCATCTCCAAAAAAGATTGTTATGCAAAACCGGGATCAACCTACGGACGAGAATAAAGGCAACGGCAAGGGGAGCAAGGATAACGACAAGAACCAGGCCAATTAAAAAAAATTTTGGTAACTCAAAAGTTACATATATCTTTAGGTAACTTAAAAGTTACTTATTATGGCAAAAGACATCCGGCACACTCTTTTTTTCTCACATCCCCCCGAAATAGTATGGGAATATCTGACAACGGCTGAACTGATGGCGCAATGGCTGATGCCCAATGATTTTCTACCCATCGTCGGCCATGACTTCCAGTTCAGATCAAAACCCAAGATAGAAATTGGGTTCGACGGCATCTCTTACTGTAAAGTACTGGAGGTCCTCCCCTTCAAAAAGCTGTCTTATTCATGGAAAGCCGGTCCCGGCAACGGCCGGATCACCCTTGATTCCATTGTCGTATGGACCCTCAGCCCAAAGGACGATGGCACAGAGCTTTCCCTGGTCCACAGCGGGTTTAAGGAAGTGGAGAACATGGTGATCTATCCTCTCATGAACGACGGATGGCTGATACATATGAAAAGGATCGCTGAACTCATAAACGCCGCAAAACATGGCGCAGCAAAGGCTTGACGCATTCCAGGCAATTGCCGACCCCAGCAGGCGGGAAATATTGAAGCTGCTTTCCAAAGACCGGTTGACCATCAATTCCCTGGCCGAAAATTTTGATATGAGCCGTCCCGCGGTCTCAAAACACATAAAGATCCTGGAATACACGGGCTTCATATCGATTGAAGACATCGGCCGGGAGAGATATTGTACGCTGAGACAGGAAGGGTTCGACAAATTGCAGGCCTGGATAGACTTCTTCGGTACCTTCTGGACAGACAGGCTGAAAAAACTGGATCTCTTATTAAATCATAAAACAACAAAGAAATGAGCACGCAAACCCTGGTCAAAGATTATCATTGCAGTATTACTGCCGGCGTCTCTGCAAAAGAGGCTTTTGAAAAGATCGCCCGCGTAGGGGACTGGTGGGCTGTCGATTTTAAAGGCAGCGCAAAAAGAACAGGCGACGCCTTTACCGTCACCTTTGGTGAAACGTTCGTCGACTTTACAATTTCCGAAGCCATCGCCGATAAAAAAATAATATGGCAGGTGACGGATTGTAATCTTCACTGGATCGACAACAAAAAGGAATGGAACGGCACAAAGATCATATGGGAAGTTTCATCCCGCAACGGCTCGACACAGGTCGACATGACACATGTCGGACTGGTTCCCGGCGTGGAATGTTATGAAATGTGCAAACCCGGATGGGATCATCATATAAAAGACAGCCTGCTGGAATTGATCACCACGGGAAAAGGCCTGCCCGAATGATCATTCGGACCGTGCAGGCAACGAATATTGCTTATATATCTGCTGATACGATTTCCGGTACTTTTTACTCTTTTTGATGCCGACAGTGGTGAGCACGCCGCTGGCCTGCGCTTTTACCCAGTAATTAAAAACGAATTTCTCTCTATCCCGTTGTACAAAGATTGCCGAAGATCGCTGCCGCCCGGCAGGTAGGATAAGGTTGGCCAGCCATGTTTCCAGGGCAGGAAGCAATCCCCCTTTATGGATGTCCTTTCTATTCAATACCTGAACCTTCAGGTTGTTGTAATAAAAATGCATGGTCCCGTAGGTTGCGTATTTATTCCCCGTCCAGCTGGAATAGACCGTATCGGCATGACCCCTGATGACACGCACGGCTGCCGCGGGTACGGATACCTGGGAAAATTGTGTAAGATCTATAGGCGAGATATAGCTGCTGGCCGTGAAGGCGGATAAAGAGTCCCCATAGAATTCCTTATAGGCAAAATGCCGGATCTTGCCATCGAATAGCCGGGCGGTCGCAATAAGCCCCAGCGTATCCCGCGCATTGTTCCGGTTGCTTACACCCGCCAGACAGCCATTGATGTCCCTGATGGGGATGGAGCTCCATTGATGAGTAAGGACCGACAGCTCGTTATATGTCACGCGGCTGTTGCTGACATGGATAGTGTCCACCATCACCGGGAAGGGTATCGTGTTGATCAGCCTGGTCGGCATTGGTTTTTCTATACCGTGTCTGAAAGGTATCTGCTTGTCCCTCGAAGCTTCGAGGTCGATGCCGTCCAGCACCAGCTTGTTGATGCTGAGCAGGGAATCATGTCCCCACCGGACACCCGCAAGTGTCAGCAGGCTGCCTTTTAGAACTATATAGTCTCCCTGCCATTGTGCTTTGCGGAAGGTCTCTTCCCTGCCGGCATTGGGCAGCACGCTGAAATTCTTTATACGGAATACCCGGTCGAGAGGGTCCCAGGCACAGGCTCCCGCATCGGCAGTGATCTTTTTTCCTTTGTAATGAAGATTGCCATTTGTGATGGTGAGACCCGCGATTGCCTGCCGCCAGGTAAGAGAGGCGCCGGCCGGCAGCCGGAAAGTGTCATTTTTGAATAAGCCGGACAGACCGCCTGCGGCAAGGGAAGTACTGTCCTTATTATACGCAACACCCGCATTATTCCATGAAAAGAGGATACCCGTCCGCAGTAAGCGTCTTCCAGCCATGGCAGGATGGTCGCCGGACGGTTGGAAGGTAAGATGCCCATTGGATAATCGCAGGGAAGAAGAAGGCGCATGTAGCCGGAAACGGCCCTTTCCCACCTGTGTCTGTCTGAGATCGAGCCGGACTGAATCATACTTTATACTCCCTTTCTGCACATATATATTGTCCGCATGAAGGGCGGCGCCGGTGGTCACCAGGGCGGTATCTTTTGCGGATGTTTGAAAAAAGGTCAGCTTTATATCATCGGAAAAAATGGATGAGACAGGAATATTGCTCAGGTCGCTGGAATGCCAGGCTGCATTCATCCGTAATTGCGGGACGGAGAGCTTGATATGACCGGAGTCGCTGCAGGACTCGAATTCAATACCCCTGGCTGCCATCTCTTTCTCGCTGTCGAAGCTCAGCTCTGTTACATGTATCTGCTCTTTCGGACCTTCCACTCCAACGTGGTTTCCGTTCATCTGCAGCCGGCGCCAGGCAAAAAAGCCGGAGGGTACCTGCCCGGGGGACAACGGCGCAGAAGATCGCTGGATAGTATGGAGACTGTCAACCTTCAGACCCGTGATGGTAAAATGTACCCGGCTGCCTAGCATGCTGCCATCGAAGACGATCTCGTTTACCCCCAGCTGGCCTATGTTGATGAGAGGAAGCAACCCCGGTTGATGTGAAACCTGTAGACCCGCTGGCGGACGTTCACCATGGATGCTCAACCTCCCCGCATGTAAAGCCTGTATTTGTATCGACTTGTCCCGCTGGAAGGCGCCCCAGTCAAAAACATCCCAGCTGATATCATCGAGCTTTAATTCAAGCCCCGCTGCTGTCCGCATCTCCAGCTGCCTGCCCAGGCTATGCGCATGGGACCCGTCGAATACGAAATTGCTTGCCTGTATCGTCGTCCCATTGGATGTCAGACTTAACCCCCCGACACGCAAAGCGGAAATAGCGTGCTTGATATCTGCCAGGGAATCGCTTATAAAAAGCTTGTTGAGCAGGATATGGACATCAAAATGTTTCACATCCGCACTAAGCGGTATCGCTCCGCTGCGTCTGAAGTTGAGCGTGCCGTCCAGTATATTGAGGTCCCTCGTATTTATTAGCTCGCTTACATTATGCAGCGTCTGGTAGAATAATGCCATTTTTTTGGCCGAAGGCGGTGACGGCCTTTTCGATGCAAGCGTATCCGCCCCCTTCCGGCGGTCGGACAGGTTCCAGCGATCGGACAGACTTATCCGTGGCTGTCTTAGCTCCGCCGCAGATGCTTTTAGTCTCCGTTGCATAAGGTCTGCAATGCTGATGTCTTTCAGCAGCAGGGAGGGCGCGGTAAAGGTCACCTGCTTATCCAATGACAATGACCGTACCGGACCGAATTTTGCATCCCTGAAGATCGCATTGTTCTTTAGAAAAGCGAATTCATCGATGGAAAGCTTATACAGGCTATCCGAAGTGACGAATTCGATGTTATGTAAATTCAGCAGGATGCTGTCCGTGCTGAGAGCTGGGCTCCTGACAGGGTCTACCCCGAGATTATAGATGCGCAGGTTTGCTTTCCGGGTGGCCGTATTTTGAGTGACGCCGTCCTTGCTCTGCAATAACAGCTGACCATCCGTGACGGCAATAAACCCCACATTGATCCATTTGAACAGGTCGGCCCGGAACCGGGATTTTTCTGTGGAGTCTCTTATATTCTTTCTCCCCGCGTCAGCGGGAATGCTAAGGACAGGCCCTACGCAGATCAACGTATCCAGGAGGAGCTGATCCTTCTGATAGATGGCAGGAAGATGACGGGAATTGAAAAAGAACTTATCCGCATACAGCCTGATCTCCTCCGTGCCTGTATCGGCCTTTTGACGAAAATAAAAGGAGTCCAGCTCAAAACGCTGCCCCCTGCTGTCAAAGGTCATCCTCCGGAAACTGATCTCATGACGTCCGTCGGGTAATACCCAATGCTGCCGCCCCAACAGGACCGAGATGCTATCGGAGCCCAGCAGGTGACTGTCCTCGTTATTGACCACCATGAAATTGGAGACAGCCACGCTGATATGGTCCCCATGAAGAGGAGGGGCTCCCCCGGACCGCTGATAGGTAAAAGCCGCATCCTTCAATGAGAATTGGTGGACATTGAAATGTGCAAGGGCCTTTTCCAGGTAGGACAGAACATCGGCAGCTTGAAAATTGACCGGGGCTTTCCGGATATCCGAAGGACGTACGTTGATGTATATATCCGGCCGGGTAATGGCCAGGCTGTCCACGATCAGCTTTTTCCGGAAAAGCAGCTGCCGCCAGGATGTGATGGAAAAGTACATCTCGGGGATCTGTACCTTATAATAAGCGTCGGCCCCCTCGGGATCCTTGCAGTACAGCACCGAGTTCTTCAGCGAAAGATGCTTGCCCCGGATGGAAAGCGTGGCATCACTGGCATCAAAGGCATATTTGCCGCCGGATTCCTTATTGATGATAAAATTTATGCTATCCTTTAGCCGGAAGACGAGAAAAAAATAAAGCACGCCGGCTGTCACCACCAGACTGACAGCAATAAGTAGGCTCAATAGAAAAAGGCGCTTTTTCAATTCACACGGATGCTTAGCTATAAATTTATATTAACTTTAGATGGAATCGGCGTAAATATGGACAAATATGTTAGACGGGACCCACGGAGCATTATAGAGACGGTCCTCGTGCTCCTGCTTTTGCTCATCCTGATGCTGGCGCTGTATAATGTGCTAAAAGTCTTTTTGGGTGTCCTGGCTTTTGCACTCGTCTTCGCTGTATCTTTTGCCGGCGCATTCGAATGGCTGACCCGCCTTACAGGCAACAGACGGAAACTGGCGGCTGTCATTTATTCCATCCTGCTCATTGCCATAATGGCATTGCCTCTTATTTATATCGTCGGTACCATCAGGAACCATGTCAGGGATGCCTTGCACTGGTTAGAACTGGTAAAAACAAATGGTCTTCCATCCCTTCCCGGCTGGATACCCGGATTACCGCTGGTAGGAGATAATATCGCCGCCTTTTGGCGGGAATTGCAGGACAGCCCAAAAGAAGTCCTTGCACGGAACGAAGTTCAGATAAGAATGGCCTTGCGTCATATACTCACCAGCGGGGTAGGCGTGCTCGGCGCGGTCCTGCAGTTTGTCCTCGCCATCATTATTTCCGCATTCTTTCTCGTATCGGGTGATAAAATATTGAACCCCATTAAATTGACCATTCAGCATCTCCTGGGCAGACGGGATGGGCTCCTCCTGCTGGGAGCGACCACACAGGCCATCAAAAGCGTTGCCATCGGGGTGATGGGTACAGCCCTGATAGCAGCCGCCATTTCCTGGATAGGCCTCACCATTGCCGGTATTTCCTTTGCCCTTATACTGGCGGCAATGATCTTTTTCCTCGTGCTTATACAGCTGGGACCATTGTTCGTTTGGGTACCGCTGGTGATCTGGACCGCCGTACAAGGTCATACGGGCGTAACCATCTTCCTTATTATATATGGTGTCGTATTACTGCTGATCGATGCTTTTTTAAAACCCATCCTCATTGCCCGGAGTGGCGGCAAAATACCCTTCCTCGTCCTTTTTTTAGGGGTGATCGGGGGATTGGCAGCCTGGGGCTTTATCGGGATGTTCCTGGGAGCCATCATTCTCTCCGTCTTTTTCACCGTCTTCAACTCATGGCTAAAGAAAAAGAGTAACACGATTGCAGGAAGTGCAATTGATTAAAAATAAGCACTCTACGATTTTCGAATTTCCCCGCTGCACCAACTTTTTTTTATGTGACGTAGCAATGCAGTAGTCCTTCTCTTGGAAAAAGTACCGCATGAGGATACTTTGGCGGTGAGTTACAGGATCAAATAATCATTAACCAACCGACTAAATGCTTGTTGTATGAAAGCAAATTTTCTGCTACGCATTCGAGTGCTGCTTTTTTTTCTCCTGCTTTTTTCAATCGCCCGGGCACAGGACCGGACCATCACCGGCACAGTGACATCAAAGGGCACGGGACAGGTTCTGGCAGGAGCCACTGTTCAGGTGAAAGGAACAAGGGTGGCAACGACCACCGATAATAACGGGACCTTTAAGCTGAGTGTTCCCTCATCTGCAAAAACCCTCTCTGTCTCTTTTGTAGGTATGACCACCCGGGAGATAGGTATCCCTTCTTCGGGCGCCGTCTCCATCGACCTGGAACAAGAGGTCGGGTCCAAAATGGACGAAGTGGTGGTGGTAGGTTATGGTACGCAAAAGAAAAGCGTGGTCACCGGGGCGATATCCAGCGTGCGGGCAGCTGACCTTGAAAATCAGCCCGTGACCCGGATCGAACAAGCCTTGCAGGGCCGTACTTCAGGCCTTACGATATCTTCTGTTTCCGGTCAACCCGGCTCGGCCTCCACCGTAAGACTAAGAGGCTTTACCTCTATCGGCTCTGCAAACAGCAATGCCAACGCGAAGAACGACCCCCTTTGGGTGGTGGACGGGGTTGTGGTCGACAATGGCGGCATCGGCTATCTCAACCAGGACGATATCGAGTCCATCGAAGTATTGAAGGACGGTGCGTCAGCCGCCATTTATGGCACCCGTGCCGCTGCCGGCGTTATCCTGGTGACAACCAAGAAAGGCAAGAACGGCAGACTGAGCATCAACTATTCAGGGTACTACGGTACACAGGCGCCGGCCAAAAAAATAAAGCTGGCCAACGCCACGCAATATGCGACCATGCGGAATACGGCGGTGGCCAACGGCAATGAATATCTGAGCACCCCTGCCCCCATTCCTTTTGCGGACCCTGCATCCTACGGTAAAGGCACTGACTGGCAAAAGCTCATCTTCGACTACAGCGCCCCCAAAACGAACCATGAGCTCAGCATCAGCGGCGGTACCGACAAGTCCACCTTTTTTACCTCTTTCGGATATTCGGATATCAAAGGGGTGATCGCTCCCGAGATCTCCAGGTGGAAACGGATGAACTTCCGGGTCAATACCCAGTTCAAACCGGCCAGATTTATCAGCTTTGGCGAGAACCTGGGGTATAGCCACAGCGTCAGCGCCGGGGTTGGCGAGGTCAACCGTGAGTTCGGCGGCATCGTGAACAGCGCGATCAACCTCGATCCCATTACGCCGGCCATCATTACGGATACGGCTGCGCAATCCAGGTTCCTCCCCGCCGGTGCTGACAACCGTGCGAAAGTTACCAAAGACCCGTTGGGAAGGTACTATGGCATATCGCCCGATGTAGCCAACGAGATCAAGAACCCCCTGGCCTATATCAAGAACAGGAAAGGGAACTACAACTGGGACCACAACATCGTGGGTAATGCGTTCCTGGAAATAACACCCGTCAAAGGGCTCGTCCTCCGCAGCACTTTTGGGACAAAAGTGGCCTTCTATGGCTCTGAAACATTTACGCCAACCGTCTACTATAATGCTTCCACTACCGGCGGACCCAATAACCTCAATCGGCAGGAGAACTGGATCATCAACTGGAACGTGGAAAATACCATCTCCTATAACAAGCTGTTCGGTCAGCACAATTTCACTTTGCTGGCAGGTTGGGGAGAATATAAGGATGGCAATCAGAAAGGCGCAACCGTACAATACAATAATATCCCCGCTACCACTTTTGACCAGGCCTCTTTCCGGTTCAACGCGCTGCCGGCCGACCGGCAGAGCAGCAGTGGTAGTGATGGCACCGACCACCGGATCAACTCGCTCTTTGGCCGTTTGCAATACAACTATGCCGAAAAATATCTGTTGACGGCCCTTGTCCGCCGGGACGGCTCTTCCAACTTCAGCGCCAACCACAAATTCGGTTATTTCCCATCCGTATCGGTGGGCTGGGTACCGACGCTGGAAAACTTCTTCCCCCAAAGCAATATCCTCAACAATTTAAAGATCCGTGCCAGCTATGGTGTGACAGGTACGGACATCATCCCGGCTTTTTCCTATGTGGACCTCATCGGCGCGGGCGGACAGCGTAACTATACGTTTGGTACGGATGAGAACCTGTACATCGGCTATAGCCCATCGGCGCCGGGGAACCCTGATCTGAAATGGGAAGAGACACACACAACAGACATCGGCGTGGACGCCATCCTCCTGAATGCGCTGACCGTGTCGGTGGACGTTTATAAAAAGAATACCACGGGGATCCTTCAGAACCCCACCATTCCCGCTTACTCCGGGTACTTTGGCAGCTTTTTCCAGAATTTTGATGACATGGAGAACTCCGGTCTTGAGATCGAGGTGGGCTATAAGAAACACATCGGCGCGCTAAACCTGGGCGTCAACGGCAATATCTCCTTCTATAAGAACAAGATCACAAAAATGCTGCCCGGGCAGACATTCGTCGAAGATGGGAATAACAGCGCAAGCTTCCAGAACCTGGGCGCTATCAATAGAACACAGCTTGGCCAGGCCTATGGGAGGTTCTTTGGCTATCAGACGCTGGGTGTCTTCCAGACCCAGGCCGAGGTCGACAGTTACAAAGGACCCAAAGGCACTGTACTCCAGCCAAAAGCAAGACCGGGCGATATGAAGTATGCCAACATCAACAACGACGAAGCCATCGGCGCCGATGACCGTGTCTACCTGGGCAATCCCAACCCTACCATGAGCTATGGCCTCACATTGAACCTGGGCTATAAGAACTTTGACTTTATCGCCTTTGGCAGCGGCTCCGGCGGCAATAAGATCTTCCAGGGATATAGAAGGCTTGACCTCTCAAAGGCCAACTATCCCACCAAATACCTGGATGCATGGACCCCCGCCCATACCCACACGAATGTTCCCCGTCTGGTGGACGGCGACCCCAACGGCAATTTCTCGAAGATGAGCAGCTTTTACCTGGAGAACGGCACTTTCTTCAAGTTCAGGACCCTTCAGATAGGATATACATTC
Source organism: Puia sp. (assembly GCA_035547295.1). Lineage (GTDB taxonomy): Bacteria > Bacteroidota > Bacteroidia > Chitinophagales > Chitinophagaceae > Puia. The sequence goes on from DASZVM010000245.1 coordinate 10,421, forward strand.
CCGAAGACCATGATCGGCAAATGGGGAATGCAGCGTCTCCGGGTCTATGTGCTTAGCGAGAACCTGTTCACCATCTCCGGCTACAGCGGTTATGATCCCGAGATCGGTGTGAGCCCCGACTCAGGCGCAGGCGCGGCCTTTGGCATCGACCGCGGCGCATACGTAATGCCCCGCTCATTCCTGGTTGGTTTAAATGTAGGTTTCTAACAGTTTTAAAAGATTGTATATGAACAAGAAAATATTTTATATAGTAATAGCCGCGGCCGGTCTGCAACTTGTCAGCGCCTGCAAAAGAGAGTTGAATGTCAATCCGCAGGAGCGTATTCCCATTACCAGTTATTATAAGACCTCTGCCGATGCTTTTGCCGGTCTGGTGGCTATATACGACAGGTTTGGATTTCAGGCGGGCGGTCTGTACGATAAGATGGCCGTAATGGATGCCGCCAGTGGCGACCAGCAGGCCGGAGGCGGTAACTCCACCGACATCAATGACCTTCAGGTGATGGAAAAATATACGCTTACGTCCCAGACAGGTCCTGCGTCCTATCTCTGGAGCAGGGGATACTCGGGTATTTATCGCGCCAATTATCTCCTGGCCGCGTTACCCGGCATACCCATGGATGACGCTACGAAAAAAAGGTATACCGCGGAGGCTAAGACTATGCGGGCCGCTTTTTACTTCGACCTCGTGTTCTTTTTCAGGAACATTCCCCTGCTGGAAGGCGTACTTCCCATCGACAGCATCTACGATCCGGTGCAGACCACGCCTGACAAGATATACGCTTTTGTCGAAAAGGACCTCAACGATGCCATTCCTGATCTGCCCCAGACCGTCCCCGCAAAATCGGAAGGCGGACGGCTTACGCAAGGCGGCGCCAAAGCCCTCCTGGGCAAGGTGCTGCTCTATGAAAAGAAATGGCAGGCTGCAGCTGACCAGCTCAAGGATGTCAACGGCCCCAATCCGGGCACAACCCCATCCGTCTACGGCTACTCGCTGCTGCCGAACTACGCCGACCTGTGGAAGACCGCCAACAAATTCAATTCCGAGTCCGTGATAGAATTTGTACATACGACAAAATCCAACGGCGGCTGGAGCGATGCCGGCGCCACCGAAGGCAATCTCAACTGTATCACATCCGGTCCCAGGTCCTATTCTCCAAAGATCACCACCGCACCCGACTATTATCCTGGTTATGGCTTTTTAATATTCAAAAAGGACTTCGCGGAGAACGTCATACATGGCGACCCTAGATATGCTGCCACGGTAGCTCCCCTGGACAGTCTTCAGACAGCCGGCGTCTGTACTTATTCGCCCAGCTATCTCAACACCGGCTATTTCCTGAACAAGTTTATGGGCCGCAGCTCCAACAAAGCGGCCAACGGTACCGTAGAGCTGAATTTCGGACAGGATGAATATGAGATCCGTCTGGCCGACACTTACATGATGGAGGCGGAAGCGCTGATGAATGCCGGCGCCGATGTAACCGCCGGCAGCAGGGCCTATCAGCTGTTGAATGCCGTACGGGCACGGGTAGGACTTGCACCCGTGGATGTGACACAGGACAATATCGAAAAAGAAAGAAGGCTTGAGCTGGCCGGCGAAGGCCTGCGCTGGCCCGACCTCGTACGCTGGGGCAAAGCCGCTGCCGTGCTGGCATCCCAGGGATTTGTCGCAGGCAAGCACGAGATCTTCCCCATTCCGCAAGCTGAACTGAACAATACCAGGCTCGTGCAAAATGATGGTTGGAAATAATGATCATGCGGTACCTCAATTTTGTCGTCGTGATGAGCTTGCTTATGATAGGGACCGTTCTTTTCTCCAGGTGCTTTCATGGGATGTCGGCGGAGGCGGACGACCCGAGGGGCGACGGATATGCCGCACCCGGCGCCTGTATCAGCTGTCACCGCCAACTGGCCGGATCGTATGCACATAATGTTCATTATAAGACCTCATCCGGGAAAACACTGGTCGCGTCCTCACGCGACCAGTATTATTTTTTGGATTCCAGCTACATCCTGATAGAGCAGGATGGGAAAACATTCCGTCAGTCCACCTTTACAGCCGGGACAAAGACCGTCTCCGCACCGTTTGAAATAGGTTTTGGGTCCGGTGAAACTGCGGAAACCTATGGCTACTGGAAAGACAATATGTTATACCAGCTGCCCCTTACTTACTACGCCCGCATGCACACCTGGGCCAACAGCCCGGGCTTTACTCCACGACACCCCCGTTATGACCGGGTGATCACCAGCCGTTGTTTTGAATGCCATGCTTCCTATGTCAAAAGAGACATCGTCCAGTCCGGGCCTTTGTCCGTCACCGAAACCCTGGATAAAAGCTCCATCGTGTACGGCATCGATTGTCAGCGATGTCATGGGCCGGCGCTGCGGCATGTAAAATTCCACCAGGAGAACCCCGCTGTAAAGACCGCCCGCTATATCGTATCCATCAGGTCCCTTTCCCGGCAACAGCAGCTGGACATCTGTGCTGTTTGTCACTCCGGCAACGATCAGTCGGAACAAAGGTCTCTTTTCGACTTTAGACCCGGCGACACCTTATCGCATTTTTATTACCCGGATTTCGGCGCCGGTGACGGAGAGCCGGATGTGCACGGCAAACAGCTGCAGCTGCTGCGGACAAGCCGATGCTTCCAAAAGACGAATATGACCTGCACCACCTGTCACGATGCACATGCATCCCAAAAAGATCAGCCGGCCGTGTTTGTTTCAAAATGTATGGACTGCCATCCCCATCCCTCGCACACCACCGTCAACGTAGCCGGTGCCGGCTGTATCGACTGCCATATGCCATTACAAACGTCAAAACTTATACACTTCACCACAGGTAGGGAACTAAAAAATATTCCCTACCTTATAAGAACGCATAAGATCGCTCTATATAAATAGGTAATTTTGGTTTACTACGCATGAGGAAAAGATTATTGACCATACTGTTTTTGCTGTTTTACACCGTACACGTGCTTGCTCAGAATGGTATACTGATACCGGACATCGTCAATTACTCCAAAAAGGTCTATGAGTCCGGTAACCAGAACAGGGCCATCGACCAGGATAGGAGAGGTCTGCTCTATTTTGCCAACGATGACGGTCTGCTGGTCTTTGACGGCACTTACTGGAGGACCTACCCGCTGCCCAATGGCTGCATCGTCAGAAGCCTGGCCGTGAAGGACGACAAGATCTACATCGGGGGACAGAAGGAGATAGGCTATTTCTTTTTTGATGAAAAAGGCGCCTTGACCTACCGGTCGTTAAAACCCCTGATCCCCGCCGGTGAAACGGAATTTACGGATGTATGGCGTGTTGTACGGTGGAGGGACGACATCTTTTTCCAATCCAACAAAAGGATATTCAGATGGCATGCCGGTAGGATCACAGCCTATAAAAGCACCAACTGGGCGTTTCTCGGTGCCGGTAAGCAGATGCTGATAGCACAGGAGTACGATAAAGGTCTGATGGTGTTCAGCAACGATGAATGGGTACCACTGGCTTCTCCCTATAATTTTACAAAGGACAAGGTCGCCTTCAGGGCCATAGGAGACCTTGGCGCCAACGGCACTTTTTTGGCTACTTTAAAGTCAGGATGTTTTACCATCCGGGACGGCAATATCCACCGGTTTGAAACGCCTGCCCTGGCAGGCATGGGGCAGGAACTGATACAATCCTCTTACAATATCGACACGTCCCGGCTCATCATCGCCACCAGGCTGGGCGGATATTATATCATCGATACGAGGGGAGAGGTGGTGCAGCATATGACAAAGGAGGAGGGGCTTCAGTCCGATGCAGTCAATGTGGTCTTCGCGGATAAGGAAAAGAATATCTGGCTGGGTCTGAACAACGGGATAGACATGGCCGTATACAACAGCCCTATCAGCCACATTATACCCGATCACGACAGCAAAGGGCCGGGCTATTCCGCTTCGCTGTATGGGGACAGGCTGTATATAGGGACAGCCATCGGCCTATATAGCGTTCCCGTCCCATCCGATAAGAACTTTCATAACATAAAGGAGGATTTTGCCCCTGTCCGCAGCAGCAACGGGCTTGTATGGGGACTTTCCATCGTCAACGATCAGCTGTTGATAGGGAAGAACGATGGGGCCTTCCTTGTCAGGAACAATGTCTGCACACCCCTGGATTCTTCCACGGGCTTCTGGTCCTTTCAACCCCTGACCACCTCCCAGCCAAGCCCGCGTATCATCGCCGGCACCTACAATGGAGTGAACATATACTATTACCGGAATGGACAATTCATCAACCCGAAGTCCCATGTGTTCTTTGAGGCTGCCAAAAACTTGGTAGTCATGGGTGACGACATATGGGTTGCGCACCCTTACCAGGGACTTTACAAGATAAGTTTCAACGACACCGGCGCGCCGGTGAGCAAACCCTACCCCGACAAACAGGATATCCTGTCCGCCGGACATAACCATCTCTTTAAGATCCATGACAACATCGTGCTGGTGACAAGGAGGGGGTTCTATGAATATGACCGGTCCATAAGCGATTTTAAGCCTTCGGCCTTTTTTAATAAGCTGTTCGGCTCCGCCAACATCTCCTATCTCAGGGAGGACAACCAGGGCAATATCTGGTTCATAGAGGACAAAAAGCCGGGAGTAGTGGACCTTTCATCCCCGCAAAACCCCGCTATCGTTCGGTTTCCCGAGATCAACAACCGAGTGCTGGGGAATGACGAGGAATTCATCTATCCCATCGATAAGAACAATGTCCTCATCGCCGGCGAAATGGGCTTTTATCACATCGATTATGAGCGATACAGGCAATCGAGCCGGGATCGTAGTCTGCGGGTATTGCTCCGGTCTGTTACCGCCTATCATAAAAGGGACAGCACCCTCTTTGGTGGCTATCTCTATGGAGAGGATACTACGTCTGCCGGTGACACTTACGATCTTAAAAAAAGCATTGTATATAAATGGAATTCCATCCATGTAGAGTTCTCCTCTCCTTATTTCGGAGGGGTAGTGGAGTACGGCTGCCGGCTGAAAGGGTATGAAAGGGAATGGTCTCAATGGTCAAAAAAGACGGAAAGGACTTATACCAATCTGCCGGCAGGGAACTATGAGTTCGAGGTAACGGCAAGGAATAATGCAGGCCGGCGATCATCGGTCAGCAGGTTCACCTTTACCATTTTACCACCCTGGTATGAAACCATATTTGCCTGTCTCGTATATGCCGCGCTGATCATTGCCGTCATTTACTTCTTTTACAAGCGGCAGCAGAAGAAGTATCTTATCCAGCATGCCGACAGGCTGAAAAAACAGCGGGAGAGATTCGAGGAAGAGCAGCGGCGTCTGCAATACCAGCACCAGCTGGAGATCGAGAAGAATGAGAAGGAGATCATCCGTCTGAAGAACATAAAGCTGGAGGCCGAGGTAGAGCACAACAATGCGCAGCTGGCCTCCAATACGATGAACCTTCTGCAAAAACGTGAGCTGCTGAATAAGATCAAGGATGAGATCCTCGTCATCCAGGAGGAGCATGAGCCGGACAAAAGGACAAAGAATGTCCGCCGGATCATCAAGATCATCAACGAGCAGCTGGAAAGCATCGATGATTGGGAGAGGTTTTCTCAGTATTTTGATAAGTCAAATAACGATTTCCTGAAAATATTAAAGGACCTTTATCCGCAGCTGACAGCGGCAGACCTTAAGCTCTGCGCCTATCTCAGGCTGAACTTGTCCACCAAGGCGATAGCGGACCTGCTGAACCTTTCCATCAGGGGTGTGGAGAGCAGCAGGTACAGGCTGCGAAAAAAACTATCGATAGAGGGTGATCTCAGCTTGTTTGATTTTTTAGCGACCATCGGCAATACGGAACAAAAAACATCGGGCAACGGTCAATTACATGAGCACTAAAAAAATATTTCACTGTGAAAAAATGTATGTCGGCATCGGGTTTAGTAGCGTTTATCTTATTATTTTCTACCCTCGCTTTCGGTCAAAGCAATGATTTTTTAAAGGCAAAAGGAAAAGTGATCGTCGACGGCAGCGAAAAGACATTTATCCTCAGAGGCATGGGGCTCGGCGGCTGGATGTTACAGGAAGGATACATGTTCCGCATCGGAGCCATCGGCCGGCAGCATCGCATAAGGGAAAAGATCAGGGAGCTTGTGGGAGAGGAGAGAGCGGCCCGGTTCTACGACGACTGGCTAAAGTTCCACACCACAAGACAGGATATCGATTCGCTCGCTGCCTGGGGTTTTAATTCCGTCCGGCTGCCCATGCACTATGGGTTGTATACGCTGTCCGTGGAGGCCGAGCCTGTTCCCGGTAAGGACACATGGCTGCAAAAAGGATTTGACATGACCGACAGCCTGCTGGCATGGTGTAAGGCCGATCATATGTACCTTATCCTTGACCTGCATGCCACGCCTGGCGGACAGGGGAATGATCTGAACATATCGGACCGCGATCCTGCAAAACCCTCCCTGTGGGATAGCGAGGCCAACCGGAAAAAGGTAATAGCGTTATGGCGCAAACTGGCGCAGCGTTATGCCAATGAACCCTTCATCGGCGGGTATGATATTATCAACGAGCCGAACTGGGGTTTTGACGATCCCCGGGATACCCGGGGTACAAAGGAGATGGGCAATAAGCCGCTGAGAGCGTTGATGACAGAGATCACGGCTGCTATCCGGGAAGTGGATAAAAAGCACATCATTATTATCGAAGGCAATGGGTTCGGGAATAACTACAATGGCATTTTCCCTTTGTGGGATGATAATATCGTGGTAAGCTTTCACAAATACGGCAATTTCAATACCCAGGCCGGCATACAGAATTTTTTGAGCTTGCAGGATAAGTATAATGTCCCGCTGTGGCTGGGAGAGTCCGGTGAAAATTCGAATACCTGGTTTACAGAGGCCATCCGGCTGGTGGAAACGCGAAATATAGGATGGTGCTGGTGGCAATTGAAGAAAATGGGGATCAGCAACCCCCTGGAGATAAAGGTGACGCCATCCTATCGGATGCTGCTGGATTACTGGCTGAACAATGGACGCAAGCCCTCTCCGGAAGAGGCGCAGGCCGCCCTGAATGAATGGCTGGAGAATATAAAGATCCGGAACAATATCTACCACAGGGATGTCATCGATGCCATGTTCAGACAGGTGAGCTCCTCACAGGCAATACCTTTTAAAAAGCATGACATCACCAATGGCGCCATCATAAATGCCGTGGATTTCGACCTTGGGCGGAATGGCTCTGCC
>DASZVM010000246.1:0-4929 GCA_035547295.1 Puia sp.
GTATTGTCAACCGGGAAAAAATTAACCGTTTCCCACAGCAATACCCCGTCGCATACGTCAGTCCCATCCAAAAAAAGCAAGATCGCACTGCCTGCTCCCGATCAGCAGCAGATGAAATTCGTACATGCATATATAAAGAACAATGACGATTGCCTGCTCACTGTCAAGCACAGGAGCGAAGGTCCTTTCGCTATCATTGATTCCGTGCTCGGCCACTACGGCCTGCCGCTGGAATTGAAATACCTGGCCGTGATAGAGTCCGAGCTAAAGCCGACAGCCCGCAGCCGTGTGGGCGCCAAAGGCCCATGGCAGCTGATGCCTTCAACAGCCCATGTCCTCGGTCTGAAGGTCAACCGCCGCGCCGACGAACGGGTGAACTATTACAAAAGCACGCGCGCCGCAGCCAGGTATTTAAAAGATCTGCATAGAGAGTTCAAGGACTGGCTCCTTGTGCTTGCCGCTTACAATGGAGGCCCCCGCCCCGTCTACAGGGCCATCCGCAAGGCGCACAGCAGGAACTTCTGGGTCCTCCAGCGCTATCTGCCGGCGGAATCCAGACAGCACGTAAAAAAATTCATCGCCACCGCCTATTATTTTGAAGGCGCTGATAGCGCAGCTGCCCCCGCACCGGCCCCGGCTCCGCCTGCCAGCTATGCAGTGTCAAAAAGCCCCAAAGAAACACAGGAATCTACAAACGAAAAATTCAGCAGGCTCATGAAAGAATCTGCACAATCTTTAAAAACATCCAGCAGTTTGCTCGAAACCGGAAATTGAGCAGCGCGATAAAAATATCATTACATATCACATTCCCGGCCGGCACGAACACATCTGCATCTTAATCTCCTTTTAATCCCCCCTTTAACAGACTTTTATTAATCTGTAAAGCTTTTCTGCCCTCCAATAAGCAAATGCACATCAAGGCATTTCATTCCTAACTTAAAAACCAAGATATGAAGAAGTTATTCATCCTCGCCATGATCGTTGCCGGAAGCCTGACAGCAAACTCCGCCTACTCGCAGGTACGCATAGAAGCACAGTTCGGTATCACCGAAAGGGACTTCCCCGGCTATACCTATTACACCTACCCTGCATGGCAGGGCCACTATCGCGACCGTGTCTATTACGAACACTATCGCCCTGTTTTCTACAGAGAGCATAAACGTTACTTCCGCGGCAGAAGGACCTTTGACAATGCACGTTGGGAACGTGAACGTAACAGACATGAAGGACGTGGTCACAGGTGGTAGTTAGAAACCCACGGACACTTTATCAGATTGATCAGACAACCGTTTTCTTTAGCGTGATCACCGTAATCTCCGGCCAGATGCCCAGGCGTCCCGAAAACGCCAGGAAGCCGAACCCGCGGTTCACATAAAGGAAACGGTTCTTTTCATTTGCCAGCCCCGCCCAATCCAGGTAGCGGTACTCCACAGGACTCCACCTGAACTTATCCGTCTCCACGCCAAACTGCGCTCCATGCGTATGCCCCGACAGTGTGAGATGGACATTGGCAGGATGCCATCTTATCTTTTCTTCCCAATGCGTGGGATCATGGGAAAGACATATCTTAAAAGTATCTTTATCCACCCCTTGCAGCGCCTTGTCCAGATCACCGATCTGTATAAACCCCTTCCCCCAGTTTTGCACACCTATCAGCGCAATCTTCTGTCCCCCTTTTTCTATCGTTACATTCTCATCCAGCAGGAGGCGGTAGCCCAATGTCTTATGATGCGCTTTCAAACGCTCCAGGTTATCCGTCTTTTCCTGCTCGCTTCCCCATTCTATATAATCCCCATAATCATGGTTACCCAGGATGGAGAACTGACCATAAGGCGCTTTCAACGCGCCAAACCGGCCGATGTAAGGCTCTATCTCCCAGGCCGCATTGTTCACCAGGTCCCCCGTAAAAACAAACAGATCGCTCTTCTGCTCCTTAGCCAGGTCGATCCCTCTCTGTACAGCCGCCGTATCGTCAAAGCTCCCGGAATGGATGTCCGACAGCTGCGTAATGGTAAATCCGTCAAATGCTTCGGGAAGATCATCAAAATAAAGCGTTTCCTTATGCACCCTGTAATCATACTTGCCTTTCAGCATCGCGTACAAAAACCCCGTGAACGGAACGGCAGCCACGAGCACCGCCATCTCGCTGATGAACCGGCGGCGGCCAGGGATCAATGACCCGGCGCTGCGCTGACGGGGCCGGCTGATGCGATGTCCTATCCCATATATCAATCTCCCGGCATCCCCCAGGAACAGGACTATCACAAAAAATACCTTCGTAATAAAAAAGACGAGGAAAAGGCTCAGCACCCATTCGTGATAGGGGAGCATCCCTTTGGCAGTCCTGTAGCTGCCCACACCCACGGCAAACAAAACCGTTACACCCAGCGATATGACCACGTATCCCCATAGGACCGTCCGGCGCAGACGTGATGACTTCCATCCTTTGACAAGGGTCTTCAGTCCATTGAATACATACCAGTCCAGCAGGAAATTGATGCCCAGGACGATGAAAAAAATTCTGATAAAAGCGCCGATACTCCTATGCATAGATTCAGGTCAATCCTGCAATTTACCCAAAAAGCCTTACAACCTTATAAACACCTTCTTCCTGTACAGCCACCACGCAGGAATAAAATTGAACCCCATGAACAACAGCGCATACAACAGACTGGCCAGCTCCCCATTGCAACCCATACCCATCAGGCCTTGCATCCACCTGTCGTTCAATCCCGCCCCTCCGGGCTTCCACTCATAGAAGAACAACGCCCATACATCCGCCAGAAAATAAACGGTAATGGCATTCGCACCCAATACAATGCCCGGGAAAGTACCCCACCTGGCACCCTTGATATCCACGAGAAAATAGATAGCTCCAAAAAGCAGGGCGGCGAAACCCGCCGTCACCAGGACAAAAGAGCTGGTCCACAGGTTCTCGTTCACAGGGAATGCAAGCCCCCAGAAATACCCGCCCAAAGCCGCAAAGACACCCGCGGTCATTAATATATTTACCTTTTCCCCTTCCGGCCGGCTCCCCCGGAACAACGCCCCTGCCAGCATGCCGGTGATACCCGACACCACGGAAGTCAGGGTCGTAAGGATACTCTCCGGGTCCCAGTTGCCCCTCCACATCCTGCCCGGCAGGTACTTACTGTCAACCCAGGCAACAATATTCACACCAGGTTCGAGCATTACCTTTCCCAGGCCCGGCACAGGTATCAGCGTCAGGGCAAGCCAATAGCTCACCAGCAATATCCCGGCTATCCATGCTTGTTGCTTCCAGCTGGTATGCAGGTACAATAATGAACAGCAGAGGAAGACCACTGCTATCCTTTGCAGGGTGCCCGTCCACCGCACCATGCCAAGGTCGAAATACGGCATCAGGTTCATCAGCATCCCCACGGCGAAGATCTTTAAGCTCCGTATGAAGATCTTCCTGTACAATACAGCCTTCGGTATCCCTTCCTCCATCCGCCGGGAATAGGCAAAGACAATGGACATACCCACCATAAAAAGGAAGAAAGGCGCCACCTGGTCCGTAAACGACAACCCGTTCCAGACGGTGTGACGCAAAGTAAAGAACACGTGGTCTTCGCTACCTGGAAAATTGACTACGATCATGGCAGCAATGGTCAGGCCTCTCAGGGCGTCCAGCGACATCAGACGCCGGGGTTGGGGTTGGTTGGTCATATATATTATGAGAAAGTATTTACCGCCGGATACTCTGAATCAAAAAAAATTGTATATTGACCCTGGTACTAAATTAAGTTTCTGTTAATACACCGAAACCGGAACTAACCAGATTTTGCCTTCGCTAAATTTATGCTCTGATGGCTAAGGCTGACTTTACTACTGTTGCCCCTGATTGCTGGGCCCGCCTGAAAGAGGGTGACCCTTCCGCATTGGGAGAATTGTATGACTGCTACGTCGACAAGTTGTTCCTGGCAGCTTCTGTCATAACAAATGACCGTGAGCTGGTAAAGGACTCCTTACAGGAGGTATTTATCGAGATATGGCACTACCGCGAGACCATCGGTCCTATTCAATACCCCCAGGCCTATCTTACAAAAGTGCTTCGCAGCATCCTTGCCAAAAAGCTGAAAAAGAAGGACATGACCGTTTGGTTCCCCCTGGAGGAAACGCTGGCCGGACTCGACGGCAACCAGGAAGACACCATTATCTTATCGGATGCCGACAGGGAATTGAAAGCACGGCTCAGCCACGCCATGGAAAAGCTCTCCGTCCGTCAGAAGCTCATCCTGAAATTCCACTTTTATGAAGGGCTGACCTACGAGCAGATCGCCCGGCGGCTGAACATGAAATATCAATCCGTCAACAATCTCGCGTTCCGCACCATCCGCCATCTCCGCGACATTATGATGATGATATTGATAATGATGCTCTAAAAAATAATTTACGTTCCCTGAGTATCCACTCCCTCTCCCTGCTCTCTAATATAAGAGATGCGCAAACATATGACACCGCTGACGGGCGAAGAAAAAAAAGAGCTGAAAGACAAGATCTTCAGCCGGCTTGACCTGCGGCAGCCTGCTGCACGCCGCCAGACGCCCGTACGACGGCTGACCCTGCTGCGCTCCGCTGCCGCCGTATTTATCCTGGCCGCCCTGTCCGTCTTCCTTATATATATATGGAAGGGGGCCAACGATACCATACCCGCTTTGCTGGCTGAACGTACCGGGCCCAACCAGGTAAAGAAGATCATACTGGCCGATAGCACCGAGGTCATACTCAACGCCAATTCGATGCTGGAATATAACCCACGCATCTCCTCCACCCGGGATAGAGAGGTACGTCTGGAAGGGAATGCATTTTTCAATGTAAAAAGGGATCACGGCTTTAGAAGCTTTATCGTCCACACCCGTTCGACGGCTGTCACCGTGTTGGGCACAACATTCAATATTGATGCAA
>DASZVM010000247.1:0-4644 GCA_035547295.1 Puia sp.
AGCTTGTTCGTACGGTGTTCGATAATTCCCTTTACTATGAAAACAAGGTCTATCGAACACCTTATCTCATTCCTGAGTTTGGCCACAACGAATTGATAATGAGAGAGAAAAATCTTTTGATATGGGATAAAAAAGGGGAAATCCTGTGATTTCCCCCTCAGGTGGAGCTGAGGGGAGTCGAACCCCTGTCCAAACATCATCCCCGAAAGCTTTCTACATGCTTATTCCGGCATTATTTGTCGGGAAACAACAGGAACCGGACGAACCAATTGCCTCCTTAGCTGGATGGTCTTAAGCAACAGTCACAGCCTTCTGTCACAGCATCCTGTATTTGTTTTGAGTCGGCGGCGAGACGTGGTAACAGGCTAACCTGCCAAGCGGCCCGAATGACTATCTAATCACTGATTAGGCAGCCATGGCATACTGAGTATTGCCATTTAAAGTTTGAGTCTTCGAGATTAAAGTGCCGATTACCCAACGCACTGCATGCTTACACCTTCAAAGATCTATGCTGTCAAAACCAGGCAGCCCCAAAATCACCTGCAAATGTACGATTTTTTTCTTATTTCCTGAACATCCTGAATATATCCAGCCCCAGCGCATACGCCATCAAAGCAAACAGCAATATCATCCCCACCATCTGCGCATACTCGATAAATTTATCGCTCGGCTTACGCCCCGTCACCATCTCCACCAGGGTGAACAACGCATGTCCCCCATCCAGCGCAGGTATGGGCAGCACATTCATAAACGCCAGTAAAATGCTGAATATGGCCGTCAACGTCCAAAAGCTCTGCCAGTCCCACACAGGCGGGAACACATTGGTAATGCTGATCACGCTTCCCAGCGAATCCTCAGGCTTCACCTCCTTGGAGGTAAACAATAATTTCAGATTACGTATATAATTCGTCAGCGTCTGTACGCTTTTCCTCGCCCCCGCGGGTATCGCCTGCGCTAAAGTATAATTGATCTGTTTGTACCCCAGCACTTCTTCCGCATCCTTATACAGCACCCCATAGTTGGCTTCCTTGATAAGCGTCAGGTTCGTATGTATCGTATCCCTGCCATTACGAAGGACCGTTACAGTTACATGGGCGGGACGCTGCTTGTCTGCTGTCCTGGCCTTCATCGCCTTCAGCATATCTCCATTAAAATAAGCAGGCTGCCCCTCGAATGTCAGCAGCGTATCCCCTTTCTGCAAAGGCACCCCGTCAAACTTCTCCTCCGGCAGGATGGAATCCACCACCATGGGATAGCGTATATATGTAAAACCTCCCAGCCTGTTCTTATTCAGCTGATTGATAAAACCCGGAGGGATCGCCAGTTCCATCCGCTGACCATTCCGCTCGATGGTAATGCTCTTGGCTTCGCTCATGATGATCTCCGACCCCGTAGTGCCCACCCTTTCCAGGGGCTTACCCGCAACAGCAAGGATCTTATCCCCTTCCTGCATCCCGATCTTCGTAGCCAGACTGTCTACAGTCACCCCATATTTCAGGTTGCTGATAGGGATATAACGGTCGCCCCATACCCACATGATCATGATAAAGATAAATAAGGCCAGCAGCACATTCACGGTTACGCCTCCCAGCATGATGATCAGCCGTTGCCAGGCCGGTTTGCTGCGGAATTCATAAGGCTCGGGCGGCTTTTGCATCTGCTCCTTATCCATGCTCTCGTCGATCATACCCGAGATCTTCACATATCCCCCAAAAGGGATCCATCCCAGGCCATATTCCGTTTCGCCGATCTTTTTCTTGAAAAGTGAGAACCAGGGGTTAAAGAAAAGATAGAATTTCTCCACCCGGCACTTGAACCAGCGGGCCGGGAGAAAATGCCCCAGCTCATGCAGGATCACCAATATAGAGAACGATAAAATGAATTGCAGTACTTTTATTCCGACTGCGGACCAGTCAATTGCTAATAGTATCATATATAATTTGCCAAATATCTGCTAAATTTCCCTTCTCAGGCCCCCGCCCAAAAAAAATAAAGAAAATACGCCCTATTTAACTTCTCTTTATAGCTTGATCAGCGATGCCGCGAACTCCCGGGCCTCCCCATCGCTTTGATAGTACTCCTCCAGCGTAGGATGCTCGATAAAAGGCACTTGCTGCATCGTACGTTCCACCAGGTCCGTCATATCCAGGAACCCGATACGGTTGCGCAGGAACGCAAACACCGCTATCTCATTAGCCGCATTCAGGACACAGGGAACGTTGCCGCCCTTGAACAAAGCCTCCGTCGCCAGCGTCAGATTGCGAAAAGTCTTCACATCCGGCTCCTCGAATGATAGGGTCCCCGGCTTGCGGAAATCATAACGCGGAAAAGTACTCGCTATACGCCGGGGAAATGAGAGGGCATACTGGATAGGCAGCTTCATATCCGGCAGGCCAAGTTGAGCTTTTATAGACCCATCCTCGAATTGGATCATGCTGTGGATGATGCTTTGCGGATGGATGATCACCTGCACCTGGTCCGGCTGCAGATTGAAAAGCCACTTGGCTTCTATCATCTCCAATCCCTTGTTCATCAAAGTAGCCGAGTCGATGGTGATCTTGGCCCCCATATTCCAGTTGGGATGCTGCAAAGCATGGTCCCTCTTTACATTTACAAGGAAATTAGGTTTTTTACCAAGAAAAGGACCTCCGCTGGCCGTCAGCACGATCTTCTCTATCCGGCGTCTCGTCTCCCCTACCAAACACTGGAAGATAGCCGAATGTTCAGAATCCACGGGGATGATGGGCGCCCGCTTCTCCAACGCCTTCTGCATGACGATATCCCCCGCTACCACCAGTGTTTCCTTATTGGCCAAAGCCACCGCCTTGCCGATCCCGATAGCTTGCAGGGTAGGACGGAGACCGGCAAAACCGACTATCGCCGCCAGCATGATGTCATAAATATCCATGGCAGCCACCTCTTCGATGGCCTTCTCGCCTCCAAACACTTTGATAGGATGGGCCGATAACGCCTCTTTTACCTTCGGATACTTCTTTTCATCCCCGATGACGACTATCTCCGGTGAGAAATGCAGGGCCTGCCGGATCAGCAGGTCCTCATTGCTCTGCCCCGTCAGCACTTCCACGCTAAAAAGACCGGGATTCGCATCGATCACTTCCAGCGCCTGCCGCCCGATGGAGCCGGTAGACCCGAATATAGCAACCCTTTTTTTTGTTACGCCGTTTGACATTTTTACTCAATGTATTTTTCCAGTTCCCCTGCCAGTTTCCGGTCATTGCTCAGCCGGGGTACTTTGTTCTGACCGCCCAGCTTACCCACCGACTTCATATAGTCGATGAACCCGTTTTTCTTGACGGCGCGGATCTGAAGGGGTTGCAGGATATTTCCCGTGATCAGATCGTTGTAATAGATATTTTTATTGCGCAGGTTGTCATCTACTTTTATGGCAAACCGGCGGAGGTCCGACGGCTTATGTTCGAATTCCACAAACCATTCGTGATAGGACTTGCCCGTACCCTGCTGGATCATGGGCGCCACCGTGAATTCCTTAATATGCAGCCCTTCTTCGTCAGCCGCCTTCATAAGGCTGTATTCCACTTCCTCTCCAATGACATGCTCTCCAAAAGCCGAGATAAAATGCTTGGTCCTGCCCGTCACCACCAGCCTGTACGGTTCCGTAGAGACGAACCTAACGGTATCGCCAATACTATAAGCCCAAAGCCCCGCATTGGTGCTTACCACGAGGGCATAGTTCTCCCCTACTTTGACATCCTTCAGGCTTAAACGTACAGGATCCGCCTTACCCATTTCTCCTACTGGTATGAACTCAAAGAAAATACCGCTGTTGGTATTCAGCAACAATCCCTCTCTGTCATATACGTCCTGAAAAGCAAAAAAACCTTCCGAGGCCGGAAAGGTCTCGATGGTATCGATCTTTTTGCCGATGCTGTCGAACAGCTTTGCTTTATAAGGCTCAAAGTTCACCCCCCCGTGCACCAGGACCGAGAAATTGGGGAATATATCCTTTACAGGCTTGCCCGTCTTCTCGATGAGCCGGTCGAAATACATCTGTACCCAGGGTGGAATACCGCTGATCAGGGTCATATCCTGCCGGATCGTTTCCTCCACGATCTTGTCCAGCTTGGTTTCCCAATCCTCGATACAGTTGGTCTCATAGCTGGGAAGTTGGTTCGTCCGGAGATAACGGGGTACATGATGGTTGACGATCCCGCTGAGCCGGCCGGTGGGAATACCCGCTATCCGCTCAAGCTCCGGCGACCCCGAGAGAAAGATCATTTTGCCGTCCGAAAAGGCCGTATTCCCCGTCGAAGCCATATAGCACAGCAAGGCATTCCGGGCCGTATTGATATGGTTGGGGATGGAATCCTTGGTAATAGGGATATACTTGATCCCGCTCGTTGTCCCCGAGGTCTTTGCCAGATAGATCGGCTTCCCCTGCCAGAGAACATTGTGACGCCCCTCCTTGATCTGTCCGATATACCCCGCATATTGCTCATAGTCCCGGATAGGCACCGCCTGCCTGAACTCCTCATAGGTCTTTACCTCCCCCAGCCGGTGCTCCTCGCCAAATGCCGTCTTGCTCCCCACCCTCAACAGATCTTTCAAGATCGCCTCCTGGTCACTCACCGCCGTCGTCATCCCCTTTTGAATGCTCTTATATAT
>DASZVM010000248.1:0-2199 GCA_035547295.1 Puia sp.
GACATTAATATAACTTATATCGTCTATATTTGGTGCAGGAACCCTATACAAACCGAGACTCATGCACACCATTTTAATCGCAGATGACCATTCCATCGTCCGGGCAGGACTAAAATTACTGATCAATAGCAGCATCCGGGATGTGACCATCGATGAAGCCGAAGACGGAGAAACTGTGATCAAAAAAATGCGCTCTGCCAGTTTTGATCTGCTGATACTGGATATCAACATGCCGCACACTGAGTCCTTTAGCCTCACCACCTATCTGCTGAAAGAATACCCTTCCCTGAAGATCATCATCTTCACCATGAACCAGGAAGTGTTTTTTGCTAAAAGGTTTTTGAAGATCGGCGCCCACGGCTATCTGAACAAATATTCCAAGGAATCCGAGATCAAGTACGCCATTCAAAAAGTGCTGAGCGGTAAACGTTATATCAGCGATAACCTTGCGGAGATCCTCTCCGGCGAGCTGACAAAGAAATTAAAGGACAACCCCTTCGAAGACCTCTCGGACAGGGAGTTTGAAGTAGTGCTCCAAATGCTGAAAGGAAGCTCCGTTTCGGAGATCGCCAATACGCTGAGCTTGCATAAATCCACCGTAGGCACGCATAAGACCCGTATTCTGGACAAGCTGAAGATCTCCAATACGGTGGAATTGATCAACCTCGCCCGTCTTTACGAGATCATTTAAAGAATTTTTCCAACGCTTTGCGCACCCCGTCATTATTGTTGGTGTCGGTGACAAAGTCTGCCACAGCCTTTATCTCATCAGGGGCATTGCCCATGGCCACACCCATGCCCGCAAACTCGATCATTTCCCTGTCGTTGTAATTATCACCCATGGCAATGACCTCGCTTCGATCGATATTCATCCGTCCGATCAGCCAGCTGACAGCATTGGATTTGGAACCACGGGGGTCCATTACTTCAAGATAAGTAGGTTTGGAAGGATAAATATTCAGCGTGCCGTTGTAAACCGACTTCAAATGCCGCTGGATCTCGTTGATACCCGCCGCCTCGCTCATCACCATCATCTTATTGGGCGCTATGCCCCGATGGCTCCAGTCCTTTACAAGGTCAGCCAGGGGCGCTACTTCCAGCTCGATATCCATGATCCGCTGCTCATGATCCGTCCAGGTATCCTTCCATTCCGCAAACCATTGCCTTTGCAGATAATAGGCGATAGTGGCCTTGAAAGGCCTTACTTTTTCAGATACGGCGACAGCAGTAGCCAGATCGATCCTTGCATCAAATACAGGCTGTTCCCGTTCTACGATATAGCTGCCGTTGAGACTTACCAGGGGGTAATGCTCCGGTATACCGATGCTCCGGAAAGTAGGCAGGATGGCGTTCAGCGGCCTCGCGGACACCAGGATCACCGGAATACCCTGGCTGGTAAGATAACGGATCATTTCTTTTGTGGGCTCGCTGACAGAATGGTCAGATCTCAACAGGGTCCCATCCATGTCCAGGAAAACTGCCTTATACATGCGTCGTTATTGGGTTAAGGGTGCGAATTTAGGATATTCCAGGAACCACATTCATTAAACCCTTATGTAAATTTTCTTCACATCCAGCCATTTACCAACCAACCAACACAAAAACATATAGCAAAGGGAAAAAAGCAGGGACCCAAAGGCACCCGGGAACAGGGCCTGGTAAAAGCTCCTGTTGATCCATTCAAAGACGCTTTCATTGCCATGACGGATGGTGAAAAGGACCACTACCAGCAGTTCCGAAAGCAGATAGATAGAGAGAGGATTCTTGCCAAATACGTTAAAAAAGGAAGCCCAGCCCGTTTTCTGACGAAATTCGACGACATAGATAAGCATGGAAAGAAATACCATATCGATGCCCACGGTATAGAAGACATACGAGCTCGTCCACAGCTTCTTATTGATGGGCAGCAGCAGGTCCCATCCTACCGCGACAGCCATCAGCAGCGTGCCCAGGAGCAGCATTTTTGCCAGCCCTTCATAGGTCTTGCCTTTCTGCTGCACAAAGACCCCGGTGAAATACCCCGCGACCACATTGACGATAGCCGGCAGCGTGCTCAGGAACCCTTCCGGATCAAAGGCAACGCCTTCCCCGTGGTACATATGGTTCTCCCCCATTATCCATTTGTCCAGGCGGTAGCCCGCATTGCTTGTCATACCGAATGGGTCGGCGCCCGGCACGCCAAAAAGCAGCAGCGCAGCC
>DASZVM010000249.1:0-4289 GCA_035547295.1 Puia sp.
GATATACATAATGACCCTCATAGCGCGGGCAGGCAGATGAATTCCCATTTCGCCACTCCTTTTGTGGGACAGGACGGGGAAACGCTGGACCTGATCAACCGTAAGAACCTTACCGCCGGCCTGGCGCCCACCGCGGCCCAAATGCCCAGGGCCCTGGGGCTGGCCTTTGCATCCAAGGCCTTCCGGGAAGTAGATCAGCTGAAGGCTTTTACCAATTTATCCAACAATGGCAACGAGGTGTGCTTCTGCACCATCGGGGACGCCTCTACCAGCGAAGGGCATTTTTTCGAAACCGTCAATGCGGCGGGGGTCCTCCAGGTGCCCCTGGCCATTTTTGTATGGGACGATGGCTATGGCATCTCCGTTCCCCGGCAATATCAAACCACCAAGGGCTCCATTTCGGAGGCACTAAAAGGCTTTCAAAAAGAGGAAGGCACCAACGGGGTCGAGATCTTCAGGGTAAAGGCATGGGATTATGCGGGTATGTGCGAGGCCTTCGAAGCAGGCATCCGCGCGATAAGGCTGACCCATACGCCGGTGGTCTTCCACGTGGAAGAAGTTACACAGCCGCAGGGACACTCCACTTCAGGAAGCCATGAACGATATAAATCCCCCGAACGGCTGGAATGGGAGCGGGAATGGGACGGTATCAAAAAAATGAAGGAATGGATCATCGACAATGAGCTGGCCGGTGAAGAAGAACTGGACGATATCGAGACCTCCGCTAAAGAATTCGTCCGCCACAGCAAGAATACAGCCTGGGAGAAATACCAGGAACCGCTGAAACGCCAGGTGGCACGCTCTGCAGAGCTCATCCGTGAGCTGGTGGAACACTTCCCGTACAGGGGAGAGATGCTGGAGAAATTAGCCGGCGACCTGGCTGCCAACCGCGAACCGGGCCGTAAAGATGTGCTCCGGACCCTGCACCAGGCGCTGGACCTTACAGGCAATGACCCGGTGGCCAACGCTCTCAGAGAGTACTATCTCGGTCTGAAAAAAGAGAACGCAGCACTGTATAATACACACCTCTACCATGAAGGCGCAAAGAATATATTGCATATAGAAGGAGTGGAAGCCGAATACGAGGATCATGCTCCCATGATCAACGGATATGAGATCCTCAATCATTACTTTGACCAGCTGTTCACCCATAACCCCAAGGTGCTGGCTTTTGGCGAAGACCTGGGAAAGATCGGAGATGTCAACCAGGGATTTGCCGGTCTCCAGGCAAAACATGGGGCCAACAGGATCTTCGATACGGGCATAAGGGAGCTGACCATCATCGGTCAGGGTATCGGTATGGCTTTCCGTGGTCTGCGTCCCATCGCCGAGATCCAGTACCTGGATTACCTACTATATGGACTCCAGCCCCTGAGCGACGACCTGGCAAGTCTTCAATACCGGACGGCGGGCCGGCAAACGGCGCCGCTGATCGTACGTACCCGGGGACACCGCCTGGAAGGTATCTGGCACAGCGGGTCACCCATGGGCATGGCCATCCACGCATTGAGAGGCTTGCATATCTGTGTTCCACGTAATATGACACAGGCCGCCGGCATGTACAATACATTGCTGGAAGGCGCCGACCCCGCCCTGATGATCGAATGTCTCAACGGCTACCGGCTAAAAGAAAAGCTGCCTTCCAACCTCATGGAATTCCGGGTGCCCCTGGGCGTCCCTGAAGTCATCAGGGAAGGAGAGGATATTACACTCGTGTCCTATGGCGCTACGCTCCGTATAGTTATGGAAGCGGCAGCCGCATTGCAGGAGCTGGGTATCAGCTGTGAAGTGGTAGACGTACAGACGCTGCTGCCTTTTGATGTTCACCATAAAATACTTGAATCCCTGAAAAAGACCAGCCGGATCATCATCATCGACGAGGATGTACCGGGCGGTGCCGCGGGTTATATATTCAATAAAGTGATGGAGGAACAAGGAGGATACCGCTGGCTGGATACGGCCCCAAGGACCATCACGGCCCAGGCGCATCGACCTGCATACGCGACCGACGGGGATTATTTCAGCAAACCCAATGCGGAGCAGATCATCGACATCGTTAAAGAAGTGATGGCGGAGTAGATCGGTCAATCCAAAAATCTTTCTTTCCATTCCGGACGCGGCAACCAGCAGCTGTCCTGCTTCCCAAACCAACGATACCGATGGCGGGCTACCCAATCATAGATGCTATCCCTGATAGGGCGGGGAATGATCCAAAAAACACACAACAAGGACCAGGGAGCACCCAATAGCCTGAACACCCGCAAGGCCCCGGACGAGCGGGTGTATGCTCTGTTATTTTCTACGAGGACAAAAGAATCAAAACGCTCCGCCGGCAGACTGGCCCGTTCGAGCAGGGCTTGCCCCAGAGGACTTTGCAGGGATGCGAATCGGAATCTACCCTCCCTGTCTCTTTTCAAAATAAACTGGACACTACGGTTGCAAAGATTGCAAACCCCGTCAAAGAGGATGACAAGCGTATACTTTATTTTAAGTTGTGAAAGACTTTTTGTACGTCCTCGTCCTGCTCGAGCTTGTCCACCAGCTTTAACACGTCCTGTGCCTGGTCTTCAGACAATTCGACGGTGGTACCGGGGATCCATTCGATCTCGGAGCTGATGGGGGTGATACCTTTTTCTTCCAGCGCTTTCTGCATGCTGCCAAAATCGCTGAATGCCACCCGGAGCACGATGACGGGGATATCATTCTCACCAGTACCTTCACCCATTTCTTCCAGGCCATAGTCGATAAGCTCGAGCTCCAGGTCTTCCTGGTTCAGCCCTTCGGGTTTTAGCTTGAAAACCCCCATTTTCTTGAACTGGAAGCTTACGCTGCCGCTGTTACCCAGGTTGCCCCCGCCTTTATTAAAATGGGATTTTACATTAGCTACCGTCCGGACGTGGTTGTCGGTGGCAGTCTCTACCAGCAAGGCAACTCCATGGGGGGCATAGCCTTCGTAGAGGATCTCTTCATAATTCTCCATTTCCTTGCCCTGCGCGCGCTTAATGGCGGCCTCCACCCTGTCCTTGGGCATGTTGACGCTTTTTGCGTTCTGAAAACACCGGCGGAGAGCGGGATTGGTGGCGGGATCGGGGCCTCCGGCCTTTACGGCGATGGCTATTTCCTTTCCGATACGGGTAAATTGCTTGGCCATCCGGTCCCAGCGGGCAAACATGGCATGCTTACGTACTTCGAATATGCGACCCATAGAACTTGATATTGATTATATACGGGGTGCAAATTTACAAAAAAGGCCCATCTGACGATGAGCCTTTCTATGAGAAATATATTAATCTATTGCAATTTGCTGTGGTTCTTGCTGTAGCCAAAATAGATAAGCAATCCGATAAGCATCCATACGAGGGCCGTTATCTGGGTTTTGGTATCCAGACCGATGATCATGGCCGCACAAACGATGACTCCGAGAATCGGCACGATGGGAACCAGCGGTGTCTTGAACGGGCGGGGCCGGGTGGGATCGCTCTTCCGCAGGATGATCACCCCGATACAAACCAGGATAAAGGCGAATAAAGTACCGATGCTGGTGAGGTTGCCGGCGACACTTTCCGGGATAAAGCCTGCGAATATGCCTACAAAGAGAAATAAAATGGCATTTGACTTATAGGGAGTGCGCCATTTGGGGTGCAGCTCACAGAACACCCTGGGCAGAAGTCCATCGGAGGCCATGGTGTAGAAAACGCGGCTTTGACCGAGCAACATCACGAGGATCACGGACGAGAACCCTCCCAGGATGGCGATGGTAACCAGGGTCGACAACCAATGATAGCCATGCATATAGGTCTCGATCGCATAGGCGACGGAGGCTTCTTTACCTGACTTCATAAAGTCCGTATAGGGAGCGACACCGGTGAGCACCCAGGAAAACAATACGTAAAGGATCGTGCAGATCAACAGTGAGCCCAGGATGCCGCGGGGCATGTCCCTGGCAGGGTTCTTGGCCTCCTGTGCGGCAGTAGACACGGCGTCAAAACCAATAAAGGCGAAGAATACAACGCCTGCCCCCGCCAGGATACCTCCCCATCCATGCCGGAAGAAATCACTATAGGAATAGGAAGTGCCATCCCGCAACAGGGCAGGGGGGGCATCGGCCGGGACCACATAGGGCGTGTGATTGGCCGGATTGACGAAGTTCCAGCCTACCGCAATGAATACCAATACGATGGCTACTTTTATAAATACGATGATGGAGTTGACGGTGGCGGATTCCTCGGTGCCTTTCATCAACAGCAGGGAAAGTACCAGCAGGATAAAGAGGGCGGGGATATTGATGA
>DASZVM010000250.1:0-3221 GCA_035547295.1 Puia sp.
CAGGATGATGGAGATATGTTATTGCAGCAGCGGGGAGCAGACCTATGATGTAGGCGGTGTCCAGTACCGCATAAAGGGAGGGGATATATTTGTTACATATCCCGGCGAGTGGCATGGTACGGGTGATCATCCGGAGGAGAAGGGTGAGTTGTACTGGCTGATCATCCGTATGGATGAAAAATCAGGCGGCCGTTTCCTCGGATGGGAAGGGCGGCAGGCGGAAGAATGGCGGCGGAGGCTCCTGTCGCTGCCCCGGCATTTTCAGGGAAGCCGGGTATTGAAGCGTACGCTGGATAATATTTTTCAGCTGTCGGGACAGGGGAAGGACCCGTTTACCCGGGTGCGTATGCAGCATTTGTTTGCCGGGTACCTGCTGCAGGTGATCGACTGTTCGCACCGGCAGGCAAAGGACAGGACGAAGGTCAGGATGGAGGCTATCGACCGCCACATACGGGATACGATGGATGAGCCGGTGACCTTGCAGGCGCTGGCTGACATCGCGGGTCTGTCGCTTTCCCGTCTGAAATCCTGGTTCCGGGAGGAGATGGGCAGCACGCCCCTGGACTATGTGCTGCGGCAGAAGATAAAGGCGGCGCAGCAGCTGTTGCGGAAGCCGGGTCTGTCCGTGGCTTCCGTCGCCTATGATACGGGGTTTCAGAGCGCCCAGTATTTTGCCACGGTCTTTCGCAAATATACGGGTATGACGCCCGGTGAATACAGACGGCGCCGCTAATGGATCGTAAAAGTTCTGGCGGCGGCGTTATTGAGCAGGGTGATCTCCTTCACACCAACCGTCACGCGGATCTCTATGCGATGTAAGCCCGGCGACGGCATCCAGGTGAAATGAGCCATCGTACTTTTTGGCACGAGGTCATTGGGCGCGTCGAGGAGGGGAATAATGACCTCTCCTGTTTTTTTATCATCCACGAAACATGTCACCCTGATCTTTTCCGCGCTGAGCCGGCCAATGTTGTGTATGCGGCAGGAAATATCCCCGGGTCTTCCCTGGCCGGCGCCGGGAGTAAAGGCGATATCCCGTTCGGCCAGCGCTACATCGGGCGCGTCGATAGTATGGGCCGGCTCCGCTTTCAGCTGTCGGATCTCCACGAGGATATTTTTTCCGGAGGGGATGACAAGCGGTATGTCGCTTACTCTTTCATTTACCTCGACAGTGTCCGCCGATGGATCCCGGACATCCTCTATGGACATCCCTACCTGGTACCTTCCCGGCTGCAGCTGCCAGGTCCGCATCATAATGGATCTGGAGGCGCCGAAGTTAAAAAGGGAGATACGGGCATGGGAGCCGGACCCTTCCCGTACGAAGATAGCGATATCCGGTCCTGTATTTTTCCAGGTGGCGGTGAGGGCGGGATATTCGTAGCCGGCGCCAAAATGACCCGTGTACATGCCCGTGAGTATGTCGCCGCCCGGGACGTATACCCTGTCTGTAAACCTTACTTCGCTGGTCAGCAGGGGGAAATTATACCGGAGGCCTGTCAGCACCTCCTGCAATGCGCTGTCTATCTCTTTTTCGCTGCCCGTGACGAGGTACTTACCGTAGGGTTCGCCATAAGCGGCTACCAGGCTGTCGTAAAGGGGCGATGAGGCGACCTGTCTGGCCATGGCAAAAACTTTGCCCATGGGGTTTACCCCTGTCTCATGGTCGACGCCGCCCGTGGCCAGCTGGCTGCGAACCCAGTCCAGGGAGCCCGGCAGGGCGTTGGCGGGAATGACAGGACCCTTTCGCATGAGCGTGGCATAAAATTCCAGGGTCTGCAGGAACCGGCGCTTTCCCGTGATGGCATACATGCCCAGCAGATGGCGCTGAAGCTCGTTGACATGTCCGATATGGTCCCACTGGTAGTAATCATAAGCCAGGTGCGGATCGTACCATTGGGGGGAGTTGCCGCCCGGTCTTTCGGTGGCAAAAGCAATGGCAGAAGGGAGGATGCCCGCCGGCTTACCGTTATCCGTCCTTTGCGCGTCGGCTATCCATGCATTGCCATACTCCGAAAATGAGCGGAGAAGGGAAGGGTTGTGATTGTACCATGCAGCCCAGAGGCCGGGGTGGATGGCCCTTGCGTTGAGCGCGACGTCGATGCCGTGGAGGGAGTCGGCAAGCGTCTCCGTCGATGAAAGGTAGTAGGATCTGAAATGACGGTGCCCCAGCCGCGTGATGCCCGTCCAGACTTTTGTAAAATGCTGCATGCTGATGAGACATCGTTCTACGTATTCGGGGTCGCCATAATGCATAAGGAACAAGGAGGGATGCGTATCCCGGAACAATTCCGAAGAATGCTCTACGTCGTCGATGCGGCTGGCGAAACCTTTATAGAGCGCGTCGCTGTTCCATACTCCGTCGGCGAGCCGTGTGTAGCCGAGGGCGGCGATGCTGTCGTCTGCCCCGAGGATGGCGGGGAGCCATGTCCGCAGCAGCTCTACGTCGTCACCATATTTGCCGCCCATTTCCCCGTCGGGCGTTTGTTTGGAAAGCACCCACCAGTGGATGAGCTTTTGCAGCCGCAGCATGGCTTCATGCTGGAGGACGGCCCATCGCGGGGCATTCTTTGGGGCTGTGGTATCGAAGGCCGGCTGGTCATAGAATTTTTCACCCAGGTACATGCGGATAAGCGTATCGCCGGGATATTTTTTTTCGAGCTGGTGGAAATAACGGTCGTATAAGGGACCGCTGTAGAGCTCGTCATCCTCCTCGTGCAGCCAGTAATAGATCTTACCCAGGAGATAAACGGACCTGTCGTAGAGTGGGTCCGAAGGATCGGCGATGACCTGTTCCAAAAGATCGGCGGCTGCATACAGTCTGTAGATAAGGCTCATATGAGTGGACTTGACGGCCCACGACCAACCGCCGCCGTCGAAGTCGGCGCATGCCTGAAGATAATTGTCTACGTCCTCCAATTGACCCTCGGCGGGCAGGTAGCCCGGGTCTTTTTCCAATTGCCGCAGCAACCCTGTCCGGAAGCGTCGCACGGCAGCTGTGTCCTCATCCAGGGGAGTATCGAAGGGGATATCCTTTTTCTCCGTCACCGGCCGGATGGCTATCGCATATATGCCTGCGTTAGCACCGGAAAGGGCTGCCACTTTTATCTCGGCCCGTCCGCCTGCGATATGGTCCTTTCTGCGTAATGTACGGAAGGCCAGGCGGTGCCAGGGTGTGGTTATGGTGTCGACCCAGGGATGGCCGTTGACAGCCGCCGTGATGC
>DASZVM010000251.1:0-3775 GCA_035547295.1 Puia sp.
AAGAAAAAAGCTGAGATAATTATAAAGAAGCTGGGTACGCCCGCCTCCCTGGAAGCCGCCGCCTCCACAGCCGGCGCCGGCCAGACAGTACAAAAGGCCGACAGCGTCCAGTTCTCCTCACCCATGATACCCAACGCAGGGATGGAACCCAAGGTCGTAGGCGCCGCTTTCGACAAAGCCCTGGCAGGCAAGGCCGTCTCTCAGCCCATTGCCGGCAATGGCGGTGTCTTCCTGATAAAAGTGGATAATGTCAGCGCCATGTCCAACCCCAACGCCGACCTGCAGCAACAACGCTTTATGCAGGAGCAGCAGCAAAAATCCAGGATCTCTTATACCCTGATGGATGCGTTGCGCAAGCTGGCTGATATAAAGGACAACCGGGGTAAGTTCTATTAAAGATATAGCTTATGAATAAACAACCCCATCGCTTGCGGTGGGGTTTATCTTTTATATCCATTCCTGTCGTACCTTTGTCCCATCAACACCAGCCCATGAGCGAAGAGATCGTCAATAAAGTAGCGCAAAGCGCCCTGCAGACACTCGACCTCGAAGATTATTATCCCCGTGAAGAGATCGTGCTGTTCGACCTGAAACCCTACCTCTTTATGGAAAAGATCCTCCGGGAAAAAGATTTCAGGGCTGCCCTCCAGCAGATTGACTGGGCCCGATACCAGGATAAGATCGTTGCCGTCACCTGTTCAGTGGATGCCATCATACCCCTGTGGTCCTATATGCTGATAGCCGTCAACCTGCAGCCATTCGCCCGCGACATCGTCATGGGAAATGAGCAAACCGCCCTCCAGCAGGCATTTCTTTCCAGGCTCGCCGCCATCGACATACAGGAATTCACAGACAAACGCGTGATCGTAAAAGGATGCGGAGACCTCTCCGTCGGCGGATTTGCCTATATGGAGATCGCCAGACGACTACGCCCCGTGGTAAAGAGCATCATGTACGGAGAGGCATGTAGCAATGTCCCCGTGTATAAGAAGAAGTAAGAAGGCCGCCGCACGCCCGCCTGAGAACAACGACTGCAAGCCATAAAGCCACGAACGAACCGGACACTAAAAATTCAACGCTATGGATGTAGAAATTTTGGCCAGGATACAGTTCGCCTTCACCATCGCCTTCCATTATATCTACCCTCCCCTCAGCATCGGTCTGGGCCTGATCCTCGTCATCATGGAAGGGCTTTACTTAAAGACAAAGAACCGTATTTACGAACAGGCTGTCAGGTTTTGGATACGCATTTTCGCACTGATCTTCGGCATCGGCGTGGCCACCGGTATTATCATGGAATTCGAGTTCGGCACTAACTGGGCAACCTACTCCAGGTACGTGGGAGATATTTTTGGCAGCGCCCTGGCCGCCGAAGGCATCTTCGCCTTTGCCCTTGAATCCGGTTTCTTAGGTATCCTCATCTTCGGGTGGAAACGGGTAAGCCCTCCCGTCCATTTTATTTCAACCATCATGGTATTCCTGGGCTCCCTTTTTTCCGCCATCTGGATCACCGTCGCCAACTCCTGGCAACAGACACCCGCCGGCTATCACATCGTAGGCGAAGGAATGAATGCCCGCGCCGAGATCACCGACTTTTGGGCCATGGTCTTCAACCCTTCCAGCGTAGACCGTCTCTGCCACGTTTGGATCGGCGCCATCCTTGCGGGCGCCTTTCTTGTCCTCAGCGTCAATGCCTGGTACATCGTTCATAAAAAACACCTGGAAATAGCCCGGCCCTCCTTTAAGATAGCCCTCACCGTCGCCACCGTTTTTTCATTGCTCCAGCTGTTCACCGGTCATCGCAGCGCCGATGGCGTCGCCAGGTACCAGCCCGCAAAGCTGGCCGCCATGGAAGGACATTACGACAGCTCATCCCGTGCAGACATGTATATCTTCGGACATGTGGATAGCCGGAATGAAAAAACCAGCGGCCTGAAGATCCCCGGAGGCCTTTCCTTCCTCGTCCATGGAGATTTCAACGCCCCCATCCGGGGTCTGAGATCGTTCAAACCCGACGAACGTCCCTCACAGGTGAACAGCGTATTCCAATTCTATCATCTGATGGTGGCCATCGGTTCAGGCATGATACTGCTCACCCTCTTTGCCAGCTGGTGCTGGTGGAAAGGAAAGCTCTTCGACAAACGCTGGCTGATGTGGATCTTCGCATTCAGCGTGCTCCTGCCCCAGATAGCCAACCAGTGCGGATGGTTCACCGCCGAAATGGGCCGGCAGCCCTGGATAGTATATGGTCTGCTCAAAACATCCGATGCGCTTTCAAAGGTCGTCACCGCCAACCAGATCCTTTTCTCCCTCATCCTCTTCACCCTCGTCTATATCGTCCTGTTTGCGTTGTTCCTCTTCCTGCTTAACAGAAAGATACAGCACGGCCCGATAGATTATGGCACAAAAGAGCATATAGACGAAGGGACAAAGAGGGACAACCCCATCCTCGATCACAACCCGGCGGCGGAAGCGCAACCGTCTTAAAAATTTTTTCGTCATGGAAACATTTCTCGGCCTCGATCTCAATACCTGGTGGTTCCTCGTTTTCGGGGCCGTCATCAGCGGCTATGCCATCCTGGACGGATTTGACTTGGGTGCCGGAGCCCTCCACCTCTTTCTCAATAAAGAAAATAGCCGCCGCATCGCCCTCAATGCCATCGGACCGATATGGGACGGAAATGAAGTCTGGCTGGTCATCGGAGGCGGCGCCCTTTTTGCCGGTTTCCCCGTAGCCTATGCCGCCATCTTTGCCGCTTTTTATGTCCCCTTTATGGTCTTTCTCATCGGTCTTATCTGGCGGGGAGTAGCCATCGAATTCCGAAGCAAAGAGCCGATGCGCTGGTGGCGCAAGACCTGGGACATCGTCTATTGCGTAGCCAGCATCATCATCTCCCTTTCCCTGGGATTGATGCTGGGGAATGTCGTGCAAGGCCTTCCCATGAACGAAAATCACGAGTTCACGGGCAACTGGCTTTCTTTCTTCAACCCCTTCTCCCTACTCGTGGCCATCACCACCCTTGCCCTCTTTATGATGCACGGCGCCATTTTCCTCACTATGAAGACAGAGAACAGGCTCTATGTAAAAATGCACCTGCTTTCAAATAATTTCACCATCTTCTTTGTCATAAGCTTCGTCATCACCACCCTCTATACCTTGCTCTACATACCGCATCTGAGCGATTTTTTCAAGTCCCGCCCCGGCTATTTTATCATTCCCCTGCTGATGACCCTCTCCATCGCCAATATACCCCGGCAGATAAAAAGAGGGAAATACCGTTATGCTTTTATCAGCTCCGCCCTTACGATCGCACTACTCCTTGTCATGGTGGCGCTGGAAGTATTCCCCTACCTGCTGTATTCACCCAATAACCCATCCAACAGCATTACCGTATACAACGGCGCCTCCTCTCCAAAAACGGTAAAAATACTGCTGATCATCGCGATCATCGGAACACCGCTGGCAGCTGTCTATACTTCTTTTGTCTCCTGGACCTTCAAAGGGAAAGTAAAGTTGGATGAGATGAGCTATTGATCGGAGATCCGGTCCACCACCTGCCAGACCGCTACAACAACGTTCCCTGCATGACAAGGAACGCCACGGTAAAATAGATCACGAGCCCCGTCACGTCGACCAGGGTGGCAACGAACGGAGCCGACGAGGCCGCCGGGTCCGCGCCCAGTTTCTTTAATATCAACGGCAGCATGCTCCCCGATAAAGTTCCCCATACGACGACGCCGATAAGAGAGAAAAATACAGTAACGGCCACCTTTA
>DASZVM010000252.1:0-3202 GCA_035547295.1 Puia sp.
CGTCAGAGGTGAAGCCACGTTAAACTCGCCCGTCAATGAGGCTTCCAAGAGCGTGCTGCTTTGTCATCTTGCCAACATTGCCCAGCGCACTTCTGGTGTTTTGCATTGCGATCCGGCAAATGGGCATATCCTCAATGACACTGCTGCTACAGCGCTCTGGCGTCGGACGTATGAAAAAGGATGGGAACCGAAAGTCTGACGATCCGTCTGGCTCTCGGCCCCCATTTACTACGTTTGTTATTTATTCAGGCTATCCTGCCTGTCTGTTTGTCCCATTTTGTGCTGGTCATTCCCGTTTTTCTCCAACGCTAACCCTTCCCCTCTTATCACAGACCATTCCTATCAAAGTGTCCTGATCTTGATGCTCCGGTAGCTCACCTCATTGCCATGATCCTGCAGCAGGATATAACCTTGAGGAGCTTCTCCAAAGTTCTTCCACACCTTGTATTTGCTGATGGCTACCAGGTCGCGGAAAGCCTTTGAACCTCTGTCGTACTCCAGTACCTTGACTCCATTCAGATAATGTTCAACATGGTTGTTGGGATATACGACGACCCGGCCCGTATTCCATTTTCCCATGGGATGAATAAACCGTTTCTGCTTGTTGGCCTTTATCAGATCGTACAGGGAGGACATTGTGCGATCACCGTCGCGGCCCAGCTTGGCATCCGGATGCAGCGTGTCATCCAGTACCTGGTATTCCAGACCGATAGCCGAACCCTTATTGTTCTCGGACAGGGTGACAAAATATTTCACCCCGCTGTTGGCTCCCGGGGTAAGGAGAAAATCAAAGGAAAGATCAAAAGCCTTGTACTCACCCGTCGTCACAATATCACCTCCATTAGCCGATTCCTTTCCTTCGGAGGATAACACTTTCATCACACCATTTCCGACAGTCCATCCTTTTTCAGGAAAAGTCTTTTTGTAGGCGCCGACCCATCCTTTGGGGCTGTGTCCATCGAAGAGCAATTTCCAGCCGCTGTTCTTTTCATAACTGGTCAGCGTATTGGGGATATTGTTAACTACATAGATACCTGCAGGGAAAGCCACGGATTTAACAGGGGCCGTCTGGATACGGATATTTTTGAAATAGACTTTCTCGCCGGAAAGCTCCTGCTTGCCTACAGCATGCACCTGCAGACCGATGAATCCTTTTTGATCCACTGTGTCCACCAGGTAAGCCACCGGTACATTGTTGACCCAGGTTTTCATCTCATGTCCGATGCATTCTACGCGGACGTGGTTATATTGACCGACTTTCAGCGCTGACTGGGCCGCAGGATGGAGTGAGCCGGGGTACAGCCAGTCCCTTCTTCCCTCGTCATATATGCCACCAGACCAGCGGCGGGATGACGGGTCTATTTCCAGCTGGCAGCCGTATACAAGTCCTTTCCCTTCGTGACCTGCGGGGTTATAATGGCTTCTCACCTGCACACCGGAATTGGCGGTAGTATCGTCAATTTTGATATCCAGTTCCACGGCGAAGTCCCCGTACTCTTTTTCCGTAACAAGAAAGGTATTCCCTGAGCCAAATACCGTGGTACCTACAATAGCGCCGTTCTCTACTTTATATTCAGCTGTGCCTGCGAGCCTTTTCCAGCCATTCAGTGTTTTTCCGTCGAAAAGGCTTGTCCATCCTGCCTGTGCATACGCGCCGGCAGTAGAGCTGATAATAATGATCGCTACTAAGATCTTCTTCATATGCAAGAGAATTTATAAAAAATTATAATCGGCTGACCATTTCCCGATGCTATGCCCGTACAGGGCCTGGTTGGCCAGATGAACACAGCAGGCAGTCGTAGCCCCGGTGAATACATTGGATGCCGGCAGTTGCCCTTTACCGATGCTCTGATAAAAATCCTGGAAAGCATACCAGGTCCCGTCCTTTAATTTTTCCTTCAGGATGGGAATGCCTCCATCTTTATTCCATTCTATCTTGGTAGCACCGGTGACGCCGTCTACGGTCGAGAGCTCTTTCTTTGTTGCCGGCTCGGGATAAAAGACGCCTTCATTTACCAGCAGGGATACCATGCCTTTTGTGCCTTTTATTTTGAATACATACCCTTCGTGAGCGTTGCCGCAGGTAGCGCCGAAATTGCCCACCATGCCTGCCTGATTGTATCGAAGCATCACCTGCAGGTTGTCGTAGGTTTCCCGGCCATCTTTATAAAAGTCGATGCCTCCCGTGGCAAATAGCTCATCGGGATGCGTATTAAAGGCCCAGTTGATAAAATCTATCTGGTGTGACAAGAGCTCTGCAGCGAGCCCTCCGGAATATTCTTTATACATCCGCCAGTTGATCTTTCTCTCCAGTGAAGGGTCCGGAACCGGTCGGCGCCAGTTCCAATTCCTGTCCCAACGGCAATCTATTTGGGTCACCTTTCCAAGATATCCCTTTTCGATCATATCCTTCACCCGGAAATAGAGGGGGGAGTATCGGTATTGGTGCCCCACCTGCAGCGTCTGTTTAGGATATTGTTTTGCTTTGGCCACCAATTCCACTGCCTGGGGGAGACTATAAGTCATCGTTTTTTCCAGGTACACGTGTTTGCCCGCGGCAAGTGCATCTACGGCTATATTATAATGGAGGTTGAGGGGAACAGCAATTACCACTGCTGTGATCTGTTTGTTATCCAGCAGACGGTGATAGTCGGTAAATTCAGTAAAGCTGCCTAGTTTCCGGGTTTCGGCCAGGCGAAAGTCCAATACATCGCAAACGCCGGCGATATGGAATAGCTCGGGCATCTGCAGCAGGATGCTCATGATACCCTTTCCCCTGTCGCCGCAGCCGATGATCCCTATTTGGATCGGGCCATTATCAGCTGCAAAAGTTTTTAGCCATCCGTTGCTCAACAGAAGTCCACCTGCAAGCGCTCCTGTATGTTGTATAAATCGCCTTCTTAACATTCCATCAGATTGGAAGACTAAGATAAGGCTTCAGGGGTATAGTAATGCATTAAAAGATCCGGAAGTTGCGAAAACGATTGCGGCTTTATCCGGTAGATAAAAAACACAACCAGGTTTTTTCTTCTGCTTTAGCTGCATTGCTTTTTCAGTCTCACCAGCGTAAGAACATTGTCATAAGCGTCGGCGATGGCTTAGCCTGATGGGCAATACTATGTTTCAGGGCAAAAAAAAAGCCCTGCAGTAAAACTACAGGGCTTCAATGAATATGGCAGCTACCTACTCTCCCGCATTGTGG
>DASZVM010000253.1:0-4090 GCA_035547295.1 Puia sp.
CTTGCGCGGCAGCGACGACCGTGGCCCGGGCCTTCTTCCTGACCCCTACCTTTTCAATGTAGTAATATGTCAGTGAACACAGCGGCACCAGCGTCAATGCACATCCGCCAATGGCTACCCAATACTCCTCAGGAGAGAAAGCAGCGGCTTTTTCCGGCCCGATGATCCAGCGGAAACAGACAAACAGCACCATCCCATGCAAAAGATAAAGACTATAGGAAACCATGCCCAAATACCTCGTAAGCCTGTTACTCAGCAGGCCGAATACGTCGGTGCCGGCAGCGATCATGATGAATGCCAGGCTCATACATATAAAAGATATAACCGTAGAAAAAATCGTGGGATAGGTCATATCGGGAAAAAATACCACCCCGGTGAGCGCCAGGACGACAGCCGAAGCCCATTTGCGGGTGCAAAACTTCCGCACTGAGTCCTTTCTTACCAGGTAAGCCGCCGCAATACCACCTGCAAAGCAAAGGATCCTTTTGAGCATACTGTCTGGATAATACACCCACACAATGGCCAGGAACAGGAGAAAGAACAGACCTGAAAAGATAAGGACCCTGACAGACGTCCGTATCCGGTAAACCACCCGACCCACGATGGCCAGCGAGCAGTAAAAAAGCCATTCATAGGCCAGGCTCCAGACTACACCCGCTCCAATCCTTTTTGTGCCCCAAACCCCATTGACATCGGCGTCGATGAAAAAGACCCATTTTGTCAGCTGCACCATTATATGCAGGAGGTTTGTATGCAGAACAAAGCCCGACAATACACCTACGATGATAAAGACGAGCAGGATGACAAAAATGTACAGGGGCATGATCCGCCGTACCCGGCCCATGTATAATTTCCCCCAATCCATCCCCTTGATCCTGGCGTCCAGCAGCTTGCCATAGAACAGGAATGCGGTGATCATAAAGAACATCGCCACGCTGCCGGGGCCGAAATGACCGTATACCCGGGAAGGCGGCCCTCCCCATTTACCTGTACGTAAACAATAGTACCATATCACGGAATGATGAAGAAACACACAGAAAGCCAGCACGCCCCGCAAGCCGTCGATGGGAACGAATTTATCTTTGGGTACGTCGATCTTTATAAGACGCAGCAACAGATAGGTCTCGCCCATAGCAAGGCAGAAAAGGACGATAGCGGGTACAAGACTCTCAGGACTCATAGTTTCAGAATTAAAGGACCTCTGGAACCTTGCAAAGACCAATCCAATTTTGAGAGGACAGGCGGGCGGAAAGTTCGCGGGCCGGACGTTTGTAATGACTATAGCAGTTTGAAAACCAGGGCTGCCAGCAGGGCGCCCACTACAGGGCCTGCCACAGGCACCCACGCATAACCCCAATTACTATCCCGCTTGCCGGGGATGGGTAGCAGCGCATGCATGATCCTGGGACCCAGATCGCGGGCGGGATTGATAGCGTAGCCGGTGGGACCGCCCAGGGAGAGACCGATGCCCAGCACCAGCAATGCGACGGGCAGCGCGTCCAGCGCGCCCAACGTGCTGGTGGGCGAGGCGATGTACAGGACCCCCAGGATGAGCACAAAGGTCCCGATGATCTCGGTGATGAGATTGTCTGTTTTATGAGGAATGGCCGGTGCCGTACAGAAGGTGGCCAGTTTCCCATCGGCATCGCCGGGCTGTGCATAATGTCCCCGATAGGTGAGATAAGCCAGCAGAGAGCCTGTCATGGCGCCCAGCAGCTGACCGGCAATATACTCCGGCACCATCGCCCAGGGAAATTTCCCCAGCACGGCAAACGCCAGCGTGACGGCGGGGTTCAGATGCGCTTTGCTGGCGGCGGCGGAGCAATACACGCCTACAAATACGGCTATCGCCCAGCCGAAGGAGATGACGATCCATCCGCTGTTCTGGCCCTTGCTCTTTGGAAGGACGACATTGGCGACTACGCCTTGTCCAAGGATGATAAGCATACCGGTGCCGATGAATTCGCCGAAAAAAGGTGTCATGGAAGCATTCGTTTGATGTGAAAAAATTTTATGGGAGATAATGTGATGCAAGCGCTCTGAACTCTTCTACCTGCCGTCCCTGCCATGCGGCATCACGGCCCAGCTCACCTGCCAGCAGCTCGGCCACCAGGGGAGCGCATTCGATGGCAGCTGCTGCGTCCAGCAGCAGCGCTCTTGTCCGGCGGCTCAATGCATCCTCGACGGTCATACAAAGCTCTTCCCGTGCAGCCCAGATGATCTCCGCCCTGGTATACGGCAGCCGGCTGTGCAACAGCTGGCCCAATGAGGGGTCGGCCGATGCCAGGGTCCGGATGGACGGCGTATCACTGCCATAATAATACAATGGCGCATGGAAGTCCACGATGGGCGGGGACCCTGATGGCGCAAGCCGGGAGGCTGCATCAGCGGCGTCCGGAAATGCTCCGTGAACAGGCAGCTCCGTTGTCCTGCAGGGCCTGTCCGGAAGACCACCCTTTGCAATAGCTGTATTGACGGTGTCTTCCGCCATCCGGCGATAGGTGGTCCATTTCCCGCCTGCGACGGTGATGAGCCCGGAGGAAGACACGGCGATCAGGTGATCCCGCGACAGCTCTGCCGTCCGCCGGCTGTTGCCCTTCACCAGGGGGCGAAGCCCGGCAAATATGCTGCGTATATCCGCCCGCGTTGGAGGCTTGGTGAGATACCGGCTGATCTGCTGAAGGATGAAATCCACCTCTTTTGGCATCGCCTGCGGCTCAGCGCTCGCTTGCTGTACGGGCGTATCCGTGGTACCGATGATGATCTTGTCATGCCAGGGGACGGCAAAAAGTACGCGACCGTCATCCGTATGAGGGACGAGTATCGCGGCCTCTCCGGGTAAGAAATGTTTGTCAAGCACGATATGGACGCCCTGGCTGGGGGCGATGATGTGGTCGGAACCCGGCACATCCATTTGCAATATGCTGTCGGTGAATACGCCGGTGGCATTGATGACCACCTTCGCGTGGACTTCATAGGTCTTGCCGCTGAGGGTGTCCACCGCCTGTACACCAACGACCTTATCCTGCGCTTTCAATAGCCGATCTACCCGGCAATAGTTCAACAGCACGGCCTGCTGATCAGCAGCGGTCATCGCAAGGCTGATGGCCAGCCTGGCATCGTCAAACTGTCCGTCATGATACAATACCCCTCCCCGCAGACCTTCCGCGTCCAGGGTAGGGGCCAGCTCCAGCGTTTCTTCACGGGAAAGCAGCCGGGACGGCCCGAGACCCAGCTTCCCGGACATCCAGTCATAGACCTTTAACCCGAGGCCGTAATAGGGACCTTCCCACCATTTGTAATTGGGGACGATAAAGGACTGGTCTTTTACCAGGTGGGGCGCATTCCGGCGAAGGATGCCCCGTTCATGCAAAGCCTCCATTACGAGCTTGATATTGCCCTGCTGCAGATATCGTACACCTCCATGCACGAGCTTGGTGCTCCTGGAAGAAGTCCCTTTTGCAAAATCGTATTGCTCTACGAGCAAGGTGCTGAACCCCCTGGAAGCAGCGTCCACGGCAACTCCCAGACCCGTAGCTCCGCCGCCGATGATACAGCAGTCCCAGGGTCTGTCGCCCTGCGCTTCCAGCGCTTGTAACATTTGCGTTCGATTCATCCTGTCAGTTGGTTATGGTCAAGGGTATTCATCACGTTGATAATATCAGGGATTATCCGCCCATGCGATGGCGGCCTTTACAGCCCTGCGCCAGCCCTTTAATAACTCTTCACTCCTGTCAGCCGTCATTACGGGACTAAACTTTTTATCTATCTGCCATTGCTGCTGTATATCTTCCACGGAATGCCAGAAGCCCACGGCCAGCCCTGCCAGGTAAGCGGCGCCAAGCGCGGTCGTCTCCGTCACGGTGGGCCGTACCACGGGCGCCTGCAGGATATCGGATTGGAACTGCATCAGCAGGTCGTTGGCCGTAGCACCGCCATCCACTCTCAGCTCCCGGATATGGATACCGCTGTCGGCCTCCATGGCTTTCAGCACATCATACGTCTGGTAGGCAATGCTCTCCAACGCGGCCCTTGCCATGTGCGCATGCGTGGTACCTCTCGTCAGACCAAAAAAGCTGCCCCGCGCATG
>DASZVM010000254.1:0-3751 GCA_035547295.1 Puia sp.
ACTATCTATTCCCTAACCTTAAAAAAATGAAAGTTTTAAAATGCGAGGTATCGCAAATTGCGATACCTCGACCTCCCATCCCTGATCCAACCCTCTAAACCTTGATCCTCAACCCATTCCCGCAAAAAACAATATTTTTACGCCAGGATAGGGGTACAGCCCCCCTCAGTTGTCATTATCAAAAGCCCTGATTGACAACGACAGTTATCAGTAAAGCCACACCGGTAAGCATGGAATTCACCGATACCGCGATCATACAATTATTAAAAGACCGGGATGAAACAGGATTTGAGCACGTTTTTAAACATTACTTTAAAAACCTGCACAGGTATGCCCTGACGATCATCCAGGATCATGATCAGGCCGAAGACATCGTACAAAACGTATTTTACAAACTATGGGATAAGATAGAGGCCCTGCATTTCCCCGACTCGCTGGCTGCCTACCTGTACCGGGCCGTTTATAATGAAAGCCTCAATCATCTCAAGCACAAAAAAGTAAGACGTACCTATCAAACACATATCACACACTCTATGAAAGACCAGACAGACGGCGCACAACGGAAAGTGATGTTCCGCGAGCTTGAGCGGCGGCTGCAGACAGCCATCAACGAGCTGCCCGAACAATGCCGCACCATCTTCCAGATGAGCCGTTTTGAAGAGCTGCGCTATCTCGACATCGCCGAAAAGCTCGGCATCTCGGTCAAGACAGTGGAAAACCAGATGGGCAAGGCATTAAAACAATTACGGGTAAAGCTCTTAGATTATTTGCCGCTGATCCTGCTCATTCTCCTAAACATTTTAAATCAACTAGCTTGAACGAACATCTACATACCGACCCCGGGGGCCCGTCCGGCATCCATGAAGACCTGCTGGTTAAACACCTGCTGGGAGAAACAGGCCCCGAAGAGAACGCAAAAGTAGAAGCCTGGCTGGCTGCCCACCCTGCCAACAGACATTATTATGAACACTTCCGGCTCATCTGGCGGGAAAGCCGGCGGCTGGACGACAATTTCCATGGTACAGATCAACAGACAGACGCCGCCTGGCAAAAATTCCGCCGGCGGACCCACCAGCCTTCCCATCTGAAGGCCGTAAAACAAACCCCGGCGCCAAAAAGGATGCTCCCTGCCTGGACAAGGATAGCAGCGATCCTGCTGCTCGCGGTTTCCATCACAGCAGTGCTTTATTTCCTGAACACCGGCTCGACAGCACCTGAGAAGCTCGTCGCCAGCACAACAACCACGCTCACCGATACCCTGCCCGACGGTAGTCTCATTACCCTTAACAAACAATCCGATATCAAATACCCTGTAAAATTCAAAAAAGAGCGAACCGTACAATTGCGGGGAGAAGCATTCTTCAAAATAGCGCCCGACAAAGAAAAACCTTTCCACGTGTATGCCAATGGCGTCACCATCACGGTCCTGGGCACAAGCTTCAATGTACGGGAAAAAGATACGACCACCGAGATCATTGTCGAAACAGGACTCGTACGCGTCACAGACAGCCTGCACGATGTCCTGCTGCACGCTTCTGAAAAACTGGTACTTCGCAAAGGAGATCTCACGCTGTCAAAAGATTCCACCCGTAGCGAATTATATAAATACTATCGCACAAAGGAATTCGTATGCGATGATACACCCCTGTGGCAGTTGGCTGCTTCCCTGGAAGAAGCCTATGATGTCAGGATTGAGATCGCGGATCCGCAGCTGCGTGAGCTGAGGATCAATACCACCTTCCGCGACGTATCGCTGGATAGGATACTTTCCATCATACATGAAACCTTCCGGATAAAAGTTACCAGGTCCGGCAACCAGGTCACATTACAATATTAGACACCCATGCGAACGAGCATAATAACAGCATTTCTCTTATTCATCACAATGTCGCTCTACAGCCAAAGCGTGCTGGACAAACAGCTTACCGTTGACTTCCGGCAGCAACGCCTGGACAAAGCGCTGGAAACGCTCAGCCGTATGGGAGATTTCTATTTCTCCTACAGCAGCACCCTGCTCAGAAGGGACAGCCTCGTAACCCTCTCTGCACAGAACAAGTCTGTCAGACAGATACTGGACCTCCTGTTCCAGGGAAATGTAGAATATAAAGAGAATGGCAACTACATCATCCTGCGCCGGGCCCCTCCAAAACCCAAAGAGATCACTACCCTGTCCGATCCCGAAGAAAAAAAATACATAGTCAGCGGCGTCATCGTAGATGAGAATACAGGAGAGACCATCAGCCAGGCCAGCGTTTACGACAAGCACGGCCTGATCGCTACCCTTACCAACAAAGACGGCTTCTTCACCGTACGGATGAAGAACAGACCTGGCCCTGCCGCGCTTTCCGTCAGCAAGGAATTCTATGAGGACACCACCGTAAATATCGAACCCGGCGCCAACCAAAAGATCACCATCGTGATCTCCCCTCTTTCCACCAGCAGAAAGATGGTCACCATCAGCCCCGACGGCTATCTGCCATCGGACTCCATTCGTGTCGAGCTCAACGGCGACGCCGTCTATATGCGAAAAGACCCCATCCGCGTGGAAATGTCAGGCTGGGGAAGATTCCTGCTTTCTTCACGGTTGAAGATACAGAGCATCAACCTCCGGAAATACTTTATCCAGCAGCCCTTTCAATTGTCCCTGCTGCCGGCCATAGGTACGCAAGGCCCCCTAAGCCCGCAGATCATCAATAAGATCTCCGTAAATATCATAGGGGGCTACACCGCCGGGTTGAAAGGAGTGGAGATGGGTGGCGTTTTCAACATCGAAAAAAAGGACGTAAAAGGAGTGCAGGCGGCAGGCATCGTAAACATCGTCGGCGGACGTGTAGAAGGCGTACAGTTGGCCGGATCGCACAATATAGTGATGGACTCGTTGAAAGGTTTACAGGCGGCAGGCGTCTGTAATACAGCCCGCCAGGTCTCCGGCGTGCAAATAGCCGGCGTGATCAACATCACGCGTAGGTTAAAAGGGGTGCAGATAGGAGTAGTCAATATAGCCGACACCTCGGACGGCTATAGTATCGGACTGGTCAATCTCTCCCGCAACGGCATCAGGGAATTTTCCATGTTCGCCGATGAAGTATCTCCCCTGAACCTGGCCTTCCGGTCGGGTAACGCAAAGCTTTACTCCATCCTGCTGATAGGCTACGATCCCGGCAAAGACCACCGAACGTACCGGTACGGATTCGGGCTTGGCCACCGCTTCAGACTCAATAAAACATTGTCGCTGGATCCCGAGCTCACAAACGAACATCTTGCGGTAGGTAGTTGGGACAATTTTAAATATTCCAACGACCTGTATAAACTAAGTCTCGATCTGCATGCCCGGCTCAGCCGGCATTTTGCCATTTCAGGAGGCCCATCGCTGAACTTCTACCACCTGGACAAAAAGCTCCGGGGTAATATCCTTACCCCTCCCGTCTACAAAGGATATCCTACCTGGTCCTCCTCGGATAATGTCACCGGGTGGATAGGATGGCGTGTCAATGTAAATTTTATGTAGGAACTACTATACCAGATATACCATATCCATATGGAAAAACTTTTCCAGGATCTTGTCGCGGTGCCCTTCGTCGACTATCTGCTTCACCTGCCTGTTGCCGTTGACTGTCCGTATCAGTCTGTTATTGATCATGGTGATACGCCCGTCGGGAATAGGCAGACTGCAGATCAGGCTGCGGGCAAAATGCGATTCCGGACTGGTCTGATGAAAATGGTTCATCTCCGCAAACTCATGCAGATTACG
>DASZVM010000255.1:0-5465 GCA_035547295.1 Puia sp.
GCGTTTTTTTCTGCAAGATATTCTTTGGGCCGGCCCGGCGAGGGAGGCTGCAGGTCGGGCTTCTTCCATTCGATGGCAAAACTATCCGAGGGGATCAGAGTGACGTTGCTGAACCCTTTAATGGACAAAAAGGCCGGCGTAGGCAGCTTTTTCCTGACAAGGTCAATAGCATCATTTGTAGCCACGGCTATTCCCTTTTTGTATTTCCAGTAAAGGTTCAGGTGAGCGCTGCCAAACAGGGCGAATGCAAGGAGAACGAGCAGCAGCAGCAGTTTATCGCTTTTCTTCATAACGGGTTTTTTGTGTTGTCTTTTCCCTGGGGGAAATATTGTTTTTTATATTTCTCAAAGCCGGGCTTGAGATCGGCGGTATCCATCCCCAGGAGGAACAGGCTTCGGTATACCTGGGGGAGGTCCTTTTCCATAAATGTTTGCTTGCGGAGGCGTATGGCCTGCCGGAATGCGTCACCGGCGATAAAGAAGCCGATGCCCCGCTGGTTGTAGACGATCTCCTGCTGTTGCAGGTACTCGTACGTGCGCATCACGGTGTTGGGATTGACTTCCAGCTGGACGGCCAACTCCCGGACAGAGGGGATCCTTGCTTCGGGCTCCCATTCTTTCAGCAGCACTTTCTCGCACACGTGATCCGCGATCTGTAAGTAGATGGCTTGTGATTCTCTGAACTGCATGGTACTGTCATTTTGCCTATACTTCTTTTTCTTTTAAGCGTGTGTAGGCGATGTAATAAAAAATGAACGGGATGCAGTAGCTCACCACGAATGTAAAAGTCTCCTGCACCCAGGCAGCTGTGGTAATGCTCAATGATCCTCCCGTTTTGGAGTAACCGCCCCATTCCAGCAGGCCGTTGAGATGCCAGTTTGCCGGCAAATTGGCCGCCACCACTTTTGTAATATAGAAAGTGCTTACGCCGGCGAATAACAGCAGGGCGACCACCGTCTTTACAAAGGCATAGCGGTTGAAATAGATGGAGCCCAGGATAAATGCCGATTGGAAAGCAAAGAAGGCGAGGAGGAACACCGG
The DNA here is from genome assembly GCA_035547295.1 of Puia sp. Taxonomy (GTDB): domain Bacteria; phylum Bacteroidota; class Bacteroidia; order Chitinophagales; family Chitinophagaceae; genus Puia. The sequence goes on from DASZVM010000255.1 coordinate 1,041, forward strand.
AGTTTCTGACCCTTCGGCAAAAGAGCCCTCATTGGAAAATACGTTGACGATCCCTGTATGATCGCTGACAGGCTTCCCATTGATCATGGTATAGGAGTAGCCGACAAAACTTCTGGATAATTTCACCATGGGTATATCCACCAGGTAAAATACGATAGTATAAAAGATAAAGAAAAGCACGACGGCATAAAAGACAGCGCAAAGGAACTTTTCCAGCTGCGATGCGGGTACGGACAGGTATTGGATGGCCTCTTTTTTATTGCACAAAGGTGAGAAAATGGTGCTGGCATAGATACAGCCTGTCAGGAAGAGCCCTACGAGATAGGTGACGAACTGGTGCCCTGTGCGAAGAGGACTGGCTTTATCCATCATGAATTGAAAGCCATTCCATGCCAGCAGAAGACCGGCGATGGCCAAAAGGGATAGGAGATACCCGCGGCGGTTCTCCGCCCAGTGTCTTGTCACCAGCATCCAAAATCTGGGGAAATTGAAGGTTTGGTTCATGTTTTTATTCGATTACCGGATGAATACTGCGTTTAGGTCTTTACTGTTGGCCACCACGGCCTTGTACAACATTTCCAGGTCGGGATGACTTTCCCCGCCTCCGGGATTCCGGCATACCAGCCGGTGGCCCTGCAGGGAGGACTCGCTGTACAGGGCGAGGTCCGTCTCTTCCGGGTTGCGGGACGTTTTGAATTGCAGCTCCCGGGCGATGGCTTCGATGGACCTGTGAAAAAGGATCCTGCCGTCGTCGATGATGATCACCTCGTCGATGAGGCTTTCCAGGTCCTGCACCTGGTGGGTGCTGATAAGGATGCACCGCCCCTCATCCAGGGCGCCGGCGATCACCTTGCGGAACTGGCTCTTGCTGATGATGTCCAGGCCATTGGTAGGTTCGTCCATCAACAGGAGCGCTGCATTGGTGGCCAGTGCAAAGGTTATCAGCAGCTTTTTCTGCTGGCCGTAGCTCATCTCGTGGAGGCTTGTTTCCCCGGGTATATCGAAATCTGCTACCAGGCGATCAAACTGTTGCCTGTTGAATAAGGGATAAAAAGGAGCGTTGTGTTTCACCCATTGTTCAACCCCGATGGGCGGCAGATAGAATTCTTCCGGCAGAAGAAATACCTTTCCCAGAAAGGAGGGCTGCCTTTTCTGTGGCTGGGTTCCCAATATATCGATGCTGCCGCCCTGTGGAAAAAGGAAGCCTGCCATATTCCGCAGAAGTGTCGATTTTCCCGTGCCGTTCCTTCCCAGCAGCCCATAGATGTGGCCGGACCGCAGATCCAAATTCAGCTCTCTGAAAACGGACTTTTTCCTATAAGAAAAGGTAAGGTCCCTGATCTTTACCATAATGAGTATTTTAGTGTACTAGTTAAGTAGTACACTAAGGTCTGAAAAGGATTTTACAATTCAAAATTTGCGGAGAAAATTTTGGGGGATAGGGTATAAAAAAATGCTGCCCCAACTTTTGAGGCAGCTTATCACATGGGATCGATGTACAGCGAGGTTCTTCAGTTACCGGCTGGCATAATCCCGCTCATGACCACGACCGTCTATGTAGAGATCTTTATATACCCCTTGTCGGCTATTGTTCAGATTCAATAACCCTGCCACCGCCTGTCCATAGCACCGGATCGCGGGCGCTGGCCTTTTTTTTCTACAGAATTGGGTGTAAGCGCAACAGCGGAGATTTATCAAAAAAGGTCGCTAAAAACCGTATATTCATGTTTATAATCATCACAATCACCCTGTTATGGCTCAACCAACTATTGCAACCCCTTCTCAACGTCTCTATTCGCTGGATGCTCTTCGGGGCCTGGATATGTTCTGGATCATCGGCGCTGAAGAGTTCTTTCACAGTCTGGCTAAGATCACGGGCAGTCCTTTTTGGAAAACTTTGTCCGACCAATTCGATCACCCGGCATGGAACGGTTTTCATTTTTATGACCTTATTTTTCCTTTGTTCCTTTTTATCGCGGGTGTGGCAACCCCTTATTCCGTGGGAAGGGATCTGGAGAAGGGAGTAAGCCGGCAAAAATTATTGAGGCGGGTTATACGCAGGGGGCTTGTGCTGGTGATATTAGGGATCATCTATAACAACGGGCTTAAGATCCATCCGCTGTCGGAGGTCCGTTTTCCCAGTGTGCTGGGGCGTATCGGACTGGCCTATATGTTTGCGAACATCATTTATCTTTTTACCAAACAAAAGGGACAGATCATCTGGCTGGCAGGATTGCTCATCGGGTACTGGCTTCTGCTGGCGCTCAATTCCGCTCCCGGCTTTCCCCGCGGAGACCTCACCATGCAGGGGAATTTTGCATCCTATATCGACAGGTCCATCATCCCCGGCAGGCTTTACCTGGTGATCCATGACCCCGAGGGATTGGTATCGACGATACCTGCCATCGGTACGGGACTCATGGGGATACTTACGGGCAATCTTTTAAAGAACAGCCCTCTGCCGCCGTCCGGGAAGGCGCTGCGTATGGCTGTGGCGGGAGCTATTTCCATAATGCTGGCACTGGTGTGGAATTTGGTATTCCCCATCAATAAAAATCTTTGGACGAGCTCGTTCACGCTGTTGGCAGGAGGGCTTAGCTTATTATTCCTGGCTTTGTTCTATTATATCATCGATGTAAGGGGACATAAGAAGTGGGCCTTCTTTTTCACCGTGATAGGCATGAACTCTATCCTTATTTATATGTCCAGCCGGTTTATCAACTGGAAATATGCCACAGACGGCTTTTTTATGTGGTTCAATCAACTGGTGGGCGAGCCCTGGAATGCTTTTACCTGGGTCTTCTGCTTTCTGGCCGTCAAATGGGCGCTGCTGTATTTTTTGTATAAAAAGAAGGTGTTTTTACGGGTATGATGGTCTCGCTGAACTGGCACATCTGATCCAGCAGGGCGGATAGCTCCGACCCCTTATCCGTAAGGGCATATTCTACCTTTGGCGGGATCTCGTCGTAGTCGGTCCTTGTGATCAGTCCATATCTTTCAAGGAGTTTCAGTCTGTCTGAAAGGATGGTGTCACTGATATATTTCAGGTCATCCTTGATCAGTTTGAAGCGGTTGTTGCCCTCTTCGATACAAAACAGCACATCGGTGAACCATCTTTTGCTTACAAGGTCTAAAAGTTCGTTCAACGCGCATTTTTCTTCGAGATAGGCCTGGTTGCGGTAGTTGGTTGAACTCAGTTTTCTCTCTGACATGATAACAGTGTTTTTTGCAAAGTAAACAAAAATGTCGCCGGAATGCTGAAAAGAACGACTATTTTGCTGCAAAAGTTGCCAATGGAGGTGTGGGAATTGCTGTTGATTGCTGTAAACAGCAATATATGAGCAAGAAAGCGACCAAGCCTATCCGGAAAAAGAAAGAGGTCCGGCAAAGCAACGATGAGCGTATCGACCAGGATTTCCCGGGTTTCCCTCATGCTCCTGCCGGGAAGGAGACGATCACCCACAACGGATCCGCCAATGCATTCAAGGGCACGGAATACAGCGGGGAAGAAGAGGAGGAAAAGAAAGAGGATACCCAGGGAAGGAGTAATAGTAAATATTGACCGGGTATCACAGGTCCAGCCTTACGCCTTGCGTGGGAAAAATAAGCTTTACGTGCAGGGGGTTATTATCCTGCAGTTCCTGTTGTATGATCTTTTCCTGATCGCCGGAAGGTTTCCGGTGGGTAATGACAACGGGGAGGTCCTGCATGGCGACACTTCCCGCCACTCTTCCAAGCCTTTGTAATTCACCCATCAGCAAATGAGGGGTAAGATGTCCGAACAGGAGCTTCTCCGGCTGACTATTGGGAAAGGAAGTTTCGATAAAGATTGCGTGGAGCCGGCCCGCTTTTATCAATGGGCCGGCCACCTGCCACAGCTGTTGCAATTTTCCCGCATGTTCGATGGTGTCGGCGCCTGTGTCACCCAGGTACAGCAGATAAGCGCCCCCTGACCGGATCAGAAAGGCAGTGCTTTGATAGGGTTCGCCATGGCTGAGAGGATAGGCTTTCATCCGCAGAGAGGTGCCTGTCAGAGCGGTTTCCTCTCCGGATGTCAGCGGCATATAATGATACTTTCTTAATATGGGTTTTTCTCCTGCATCGGCAAAATTCGCCCAGGCAGCCCAGGTGAAATATTTTTCCTCCAGGACCTTGAGCGTATAAGGCATACCATAAATAGTCTTGGATGTATCATCGGGGGAATTGATGATCAGGCCGGCTACATGGTCAAGATGCGGATGGGAGATACAATAACCTTTTATATGGGTCCTCAGGATATTGCCGGCGCTGCCGGACAGGGTGTTATTGTCGATGGCTTTCCGGATACCGGCATACAGGGTGCCGGCATCCAGGCATATATAGCTGGTGCTATCCAGGGGCGCCACCATATAGGCTGACAGATCGCTTTCATCCAGCCCTCCTTTT
>DASZVM010000256.1:0-5168 GCA_035547295.1 Puia sp.
AGATACGTTACAGGCGCCTGTATAGTGCGTGGGTGCGTCGATGGACAGCTGGTCGATGGCTATCCGTTCATTACCGCCGATGCCCTGGTAGTTGATATAGATCTTATACTGGCCCTGGGTGGCGGACAATATCTTGGTATAAGTATAAACCTGGCTGTCGCCGAGACCGGTGAGCTCCATGCTGTCCAATAAGAGCTGGGGCTTGCCTGTGGCATCCGTGGCGTATACCTTTATCCATCTCCTGTCGCTGACAGGCAGATTGAATTTATAGGTAAAAGAGAGGGTGAGGGGACCGGCGATATCCAGCAGGGGGGTGTAGATACCGGTCATTTCCGTGGCGCTGGCGCCGACACCGGATACCATGGCTCCATCCCCTTCCATATTGGGAACCCAGCCGCCGCGGTTGACATCGAAATCGGAGAAGAACCAGCAATTGCCTTGCAGAAAGCCCTTTACCTCTGTGAGCCTGATGCCTTTACGTGAATTGAAATTGTCGGAGGTGGCTGAATAAGCCGGTTGTACGCCGGAGATCAGGGCGGAAGCGATCAATAAGGAGAAAAAGTTCCTTTTCATCTTTGTAATTTTCAGAAGGTGATAAACTAAAGCTGTGAATACACGGCAATTCAAAGGAAGGAACTAGCTATAATAAAGAATTGTTCTATAGTCTTCGAACCAGGAGTTTTTCGGGGATAGTAAAATTTAAGGTAAGTGGCGATTGCGTAGGATGGTAAGGCAAATATAGATAAGACATTCGGGTTTTGCAAGCCCCGGGAAAAAATTTTGGGTCCCGGGCGTCCATTCCTTTGTAATTTGCGTTGATATTCAGAAGTATGTCTTCAGTCATCAGGGTTACGGACCTTACCAAGCAGTTTGGAGCGCTAAAAGCTGTCGATGCTTTGTCCTTTTCCGTACAACAGGCGGACGTCTATGGTTTTCTGGGGCAGAACGGGGCAGGGAAATCCACTACTATCCGTATGCTTCTCACGCTGATCCGGCCCACGGAAGGTGAGATAGAGATATTCGGGATGGATCTCCGGACCCACCGCCGCGAGATCCTGCGCAAGGTTGGGGCTGTCATAGAAAGACCGGACCTTTATAAATATCTCAGCGCTTATGAGAACCTTTCGCTCTTTGCGCGAATGAGCGGTATCCGGCCCACTTCCCGTCTGGTGATGCAGCAGCTGGAGCAGGTGGGTTTGGCCGAAAGGGCGAAAAGCAAGGTAAAGACCTTTTCCCAGGGAATGAAACAACGGCTGGGGATTGCAGTAGCCCTGGTCCATGACCCGGACCTGATCATCCTCGACGAACCGACGAACGGCCTCGACCCGCAGGGCATCGCGGATATACGCAACCTGATCCTGCATCTCAGCAGCCATCAGAAGAAAACGCTGCTGGTCTCCTCCCACCTGCTGAGCGAAATGGAACTGATCGCCGGCCGGATGCTGATCATCGACAAAGGAAAAAAGATCGTGGAAGGTCCGGTGACAGAGCTCTTCCACCCGGGACAGACCCTCGTGGAGCTGGACACCGGCGACCCGGACCTCACGGAAAAGGTACTCCATGCGAGCCCATGGCAGGCGAACTTTCAATCACGAAAGGGAATGAAATTCCTTTTGAAGATGGACAAGACCCTTATTCCCGACCTGGTACGTCACCTGGTGCAGCAGGGTATTCTTATCGAGGCCGTACGACCCAGGCATCCATTGGAAGATTATTTTTTATCATTGACAACCGCCAACCAGCATGTGGAAGCTTTTACAGATAGAGCTGTTTAAAATATTCAGGCGTCCCCGTACCTATATCCCTTTTGCGGCTATCGCAGCCATGATCTTTATCATTCAGCTTGGACTGAGATTTGACGGTCTGTCATACATGGAGCTGCTGATGAGCAGTCTGTCGGACACCTTTAATATGCCCTACTCTCTCATGCTGAACGGCTACCTGGTGGCGTTCGTCATCCTCAACACGCTGCTGATACAGGTACCCCTCCTGGTGGCGCTGGTGGCGGGCGATATGGTGGCAGGAGAGGCGAATATGGGGACCCTTCGCCTGCTGGTCACGCGGCCTGTCAGCCGTACCCAATTGATGCTGATGAAATTTGCCGCATCCGTCATTTACACCGTCCTGCTGCTGGTGTGGATGGCCCTGCTGGCCTTGTTCCTCAGCATGTGGATCTTTGGCACCAACGACATGTTCATTGCCCGGGATACCGTGCTGGAGCATATCCGGGAGGCGGACGTCATGTGGCGCTATTTTGCAGCCTTTGGGTACGCGATGGTCGCCCTCAGCACGGTGGCTGCCCTGGCCTTTCTCTTATCGGTGTTTGCGGAGAACTCCATCGGGCCCATCGTGGCCACGATCAGCATCGTCATCGTCCTCACCATCCTGTCGGAAATGCGTATACCTATCTATGATAATACCGTCAAGCCCTGGCTGTTCACGTCCCACATGCTGGCATGGAAAGGCTTTTTTTACTCCCGGTCCGATGGGCAGGGTGGTACCATCAAAGGGTCTGTGGAGAACCTGCCTTCCATTCTTCGCAGCCTGGGTATATTGCTGGCCTATATCGCGGCTTTTGTGACGACAGCTATCCTGGCTTTCCGGAAAAAAGATATTTTGAGCTAATTGAATAAGGTTATGAAAAAGAATTTGTGTTTGTTATCCGTCCTGCTGCTGGCCGCCACATCCTATGGCCAGTCCGCCGCCGACCTTTTACAGAAGGTCCGGGCCCGGCTCGACCAGGTGAATGATTATCAGGCCATGGGCACCATGAAAACGAATGTGAGCTTTTTAAAGGAGCCGCAGGCGGCTGTTACGGTGTATTTCAAAAAGCCGGATAAGCTGAAGATAAAAAATGATAAGGGCATATCCCTGGTGCCAAAAGGCGCCGTCACCGTCAGTCTGAATAACCTCCTGAAAGGGTCATATACGGTCCTGGATGGAGGCGCCGATACGGCCCATGGACAGAAAGTCAGGGTGATCAAATTGTTGCCGCAGGATGAGAACGCCGACCTGGTGCTATCTACTTTTTGGGTGGATGATCAGCGTCTCGTCATTCTTCGCGCGCGGACTACCACCCGGGACAACGGCACCTATGAGGTGGATATGACCTATGGGAAATACATCGCTTACGCCCTGCCGGACAAAGTGATCTTTACTTTTAATGTCAAGAATTACAAGCTTCCCAAAGGGATCACCTTCGACTATGACGACGGATCGAAAAAACCGCAAGCCCCGGCAAATGCAAAAGGAAGGGTGGAGCTGGACTATAGCTTCTATGTGATTAACAAAGGAGTGCCGGACACTGTGTTCCAATGATCGCGCCCGGGCCGCCGATGCTAATTCTCCTCGATCTTCTCGTCCACCGCATTGGCCAGCACGACGGCGCCCATCTTTTTCAGGGGATTCTTCCTGTTCTCTTCATATTCCTGCCGGTTGCGGATAATATCGAGACAGGTATAAATGGATGCGAGGAAGGACGAGCCGTCAGCCTTGTTCTTGCCGGCGATATCGAATGCCGTTCCATGATCGGGGGATGTCCTTACCATGGGTAACCCGGCAGTGTAGTTCACCCCTTCTCCAAGGGCCAGTGATTTAAAGGGGATCAGTCCCTGGTCATGATACATGGCCAGTACGGCATCGAACCTGGATTGATAATTACGGGCAAAGAAGGCATCGGCGCTATAAGGGCCGAATACCAGCATATTGTGCTTGGCATCCTTGATGGCGGGCTTGATGATCTCTTCCTCTTCCTTACCGATCAAGCCCTCGTCACCCGCATGGGGATTGAGCCCCAAAACGGCGATCCTGGGCTTGTCGATGCCAAAGTCCTTTACCAGGCTGTCGCGAAGGATATTCAGCTTGGAGAGGATGGCTTCACGGGTGATGTATCCGGCGATGTCCTTCACAGGCACATGCTCGGTGACGAGCCCTACCCGGAAATTTTCGGACACCATCAGCATCAGCACATCGCCCGCGTTGAAAGCGTGTTTGAGATAGGGGGTATGCCCGGTAAAGTTAAAGGAGCCGGATTGCGTATTCTTCTTGTGGATAGGGGCGGTCACCAGTCCCTGGATCTTCTTATCCCTCAACGCTTCCACGGCTGTCACCAGGGATTTGACGGCATAGCTGCCTCCGATGTCTGTAAGCTGTCCCGGCACGATGGCGATCTCCTCCTCCCAGCAATTATAAATATTCACCTGCTTATGGGCGATACGTGAAAATTCCTTTGTGCTTTGATAGTTGAAATTGATCTCGGGAATGGATTTCCTGTAGAAATTGATCAGTTTGTTCGAAGCAAATATGATGGGCGTGCACAGCTCCAGGAGGCGATGGTCGGAGAACGCTTTGATGATCAGCTCTGTCCCGATGCCATTCAGGTCTCCGCAGGAGATACCTATGACGGGTCTTTGTTGTTGGCTCATTCACTTAATTTTCAGGGGTAAATGTACGATTTATTAACTTTACACCCCCATTCATGTATACACTCAAAAAATCCCTGGGTCAGCACTTCCTGCGGGATGAAAATATCTCCCGCAAGATCGTAGCCTGCGTCCGCGAGACCCTCCCCGGGGAGAACGCCCGTCTATTGGAAGTAGGCCCCGGCGCCGGCGCCCTGACAAAATATCTAATTGAAATAGAAGGGATTGATCTCAAGGCTGTTGAGCTGGACGATGAAAAAGTAGCCTATTTGCAAAAGACCTGGCCTGTCCTGGGGGGAAAGATCATCCACCGGAGCATCCTGGACATCGACCCTCCTTTTGAAGGGAAATTCACCGTAGTGGGCAATTTCCCCTATAATATATCCACCCAGATACTTTTTAAGATGCTGGACTGGAAACATCAGCTGCTCAGCATGACGGGGATGTTCCAGAAGGAAGTGGCCCAACGGGTGGCCGCAGGTCCGGGGAACAAGGTGTATGGGGTCATCAGCGTTCTTATCCAGGCCTTCTTTTCAGTGGAGTACCTGTTCGAGGTCCATGAGCAATGTTTTCAGCCTCCTCCGAAAGTAAAAAGCGCCGTGATACGGCTGACGCCCCTGGCGGAACAACCTGCCTTCCGGGATGAAAAAAGTTTTTTCCTCCTGGTAAAGACGGCGTTCAATCAACGGCGGAAAACCCTTCGCAATGCAGTAAAGCCTCTTTTTGAACAGGCTGAATTACAAGATA
>DASZVM010000257.1:0-6326 GCA_035547295.1 Puia sp.
ATCTGTTCTTTCATGTGTATTGTTTGGAAAAATGGATGTGATCCGATGTATATATGTTATCGTTGTCGTCGATGAGTATGGCTTCGATATCCTTCATTTGATTGATCATGTCCAACCCTGCGCTGATGCCCATGATCATGACAGGCGTGGCCATGGCGTCCGCGATCTCCGCGTTGGGACAGAGGATGGTCACGCTTTTTATACCTGAGACAGGCAGGCCCGTCCTTGGATGGATGGTGTGAGAATACTTTTTGCCGTCAATGAGGACATATTTCTCGTAATTGCCCGAAGTAGCGAGGGCCATGTCCGTAACGTTCAGCCAGGAAAAGATCTCACGGGCCGCGTTGGGATTGACGATGCCGATGGTCCAGGGCTTGCCGTCGGGCTGATACCCCCACGCCGTCAGGTCGCCGGAAGCATTCACCACACCGCTGCTGACGCCCTGTTCGCGCATGACGGCCTTGGCCCGTTCAGCAGCATACCCTTTCCCGATACCGCCAAACCCGATACGCATTCCTTTCTCTTTTAGCAACACAGTGCTTTGTTCTTTATCGAGAATGATATTCTTATAGTTGATCAGTCTTGCCATTTGCCTGGCAGTCGCTTTATCGGGCAGATGCTGCATGGTGGTGTCGAAGTTCCAAAGCCGCCTGTCTGCAGAACCATATGTTATATCGAACGCCCCCTGCGTGAGGTCCGATATGCGGATAGATCGTTCGATAAGGTTGAAGGTTTCACGGCTTACTTCGACGGGCGATAACCCCGCATGGGCATTGATAAGGCTCGTTTCGCTGTCCTCCGAATAAGTGGTGAGCAACTTTTCTATACGCTGGATTTCGCTGACACCGGCCATGATCCTTTCTTCCGCCCAATTCTCTTCTTCCGCAACCACGCTGAGCTCGAAATGGTTGCCCATCAATTTCATTCCCCTCTTAAACACCTTTTGTCCCATAGCTTTACTGCTTAGGGTTTTTATCTGCATCGATGACCGACTTCACCTGTTGGCTGAATGCGGCCGGGGTCAACGACGGATCTCCTTCCCATTGTTGCAATACTTTTCCATTGGCATTCAGTAATAATGTCAGCGGGAATTTTCCCTGAGGATCATATTGGTCGGCCAGATGATCGTTCTGTGCTTGTTGCTCTTTGGAGAGCTGATGTTTCTTCATCCTGGGGAAATCGGCATTCACGAGCACCAGCGTCGTATCCGCAAAAGCCGTAAAGGCAGGAGCATCAAGCACTTCTCGGCGTAAGAGGATACAGGGACCGCACCAGTCGCTGCCGGAGAAGTTCAGGAGGATGTACCGGTGTTCTTTTTGTGCTATTTCCATGGCTTCCTGCATGTTGACGTGCCATTGCGGCGGAGCGTACGCGGTCAGCCAGAGGAAACAAAGGATCTTTACCATTGAAGGGATTGGGTGTTTTAACGTTAATTACGCTCAAAAGCATGTTTAGGTTGTGTTAAAACCTATTTCTTATGGAACCGGTAGCCCACAATGACCTTAAAGATATCGTTGTCCGAGCTGCGGGTAAAACCCAGGCCATAGCCGATGTTCAGCTCCCAGTCAGGGGACCATTCCAGGTCCAGGGCCGCAAATAGTTGATGCTGCTGGCTTTGATAGGGGTCAAAATGGTTCAGCGTGCCCAGGGCGCCATAGTATTCAAACCCGCCCGCGACGATCTTTGTCACATTATAGGAAGCTTTCAGGTTGGGTGAAAAAACATACCCCGCATTCTTATTGACGCCATGAAAGGATTTGTCAAACGTCGGATTGAAAGAAACATAGAATTTTCCCAGCTGTTTGTCGACGATGGGTCTTATCTCCAGGCTCCAGTCGTCCTCGCTGAAATCTCTTTTCTGGTAACCTGCTTCCAGTGAAAGACTGACCCCTACGGGCCAACCCCAGGAAGTAGGGACCATGACCCTCGGACGGATATGGCTGCCTACATAGGCCGTGCGGTTATCATTGCCGATGCTGTTGAAAATGTAAAACCCTGTTTCAAACCAGGTGGTCCAGCCATGGGTGATCTCTATCGTCTCATGCAGGACATGGTTAGTGGGCAATACCTTGCTTTGGACGGCCCTGGATCCGTCATTTGTAAAATTACTATGCAGCTCCACCATCGTGCTGCCTTTGGCCACGGTAGGGGATGCATATACCTGTATCTCATAATCTTCTTGGGCCCCGGCCATCAACGGGACGAGAGGGGCCAGGAATAGCAGTATGGGAAGCAGCCTCATGTGGATGTCTCTTGCTGCAATATGAGATACGATTCTGAAGACAATCTGAAGGTAGCTGGCATACCTGCCGGAATGGGGCGATATCCGGCCAATCCCGGTAAAATTTTGTATATTGGGTAATTGCCTTCTCCAACCGCATTATCCGACAATCTTTTTCGGGATGTACATGTGTAGATGTTTAGTGAGCAACCTGTTTCTGATCATATTCCTGGTCAACTTGTTTTCTTGCCGCACCCTTGACTTTTACGGCGATGCTGGGAAACCGATCTTTAGTTCCGGTGAAAAAGAAATAGCAGACGCAAAACCATCTGATTCGCTCAATGTAGTGACCTTTAACATAAAAAAGGCGGGGAAGATCCGATTGGCGATCTCCGAAATGAAAGAGCTGGAAAAGAAAACACCTGTAGATATTTATTTATTACAGGAAATGAATGAAAATGGCGTAGAAGCCATCGCAATGGGCTTGGGCCTGAATTACTTGTACATACCCATTGCCTATGATAGGTCGGATCATAAAAATATAGGCAACGCTATTTTGACAAAAGGCACAATAGAGCACCCCGAAAAATTGATATTGCCGCATGCAAAATGGCAGAACCGGCAATGGCGGAGCGTTACCATCGGCGAAGTAAACATCCATCAAAAGAAAATATTGGTGTTCAGCGTTCATACGGAGACCGTGGCGATGAGCCGGAAAATGCGGGCTGACCAGGTGGATTCTGTCATTCGATACGGTCGGCAGGGGTCATCGCATTACGACTATGTTTTGATAGGAGGTGATTTTAACACGGCCTTTCCAAAGTACTCTCGTTCCGTGGTAAATAAATTTACTGCGAGTGGCTTTGATTGGCAGACATCGAAGGCTGGCAATACCGCGAAGGCAATGATGGGGCTGGTGACACCCATAAACGACTATTTATTTACAAAAGGATTTGTATTCATGAACGCCTATGCGATACGGGATTCAAGAGCAAGCGACCATTACCCCGTATTTGCGACATTACGCTATTAATGATATTTGCCGTGGTCATCATTCGTCAAATTGCCAAAAGGCTTGCCTTATTGCCATAAGATCGACGTTCATGGAGGCCGCGTGCGCTGTGCGGAGATCCGGTCTACCGCATCTCACTACACTTTGGCAATGTGGATGTTCTCCTGAGGAGGTTGAGGGTCGTCCTCGGCGAGTACGGCACGCATGTATTGATATTTCAGATGATCATACAAAGAATGTTTGTCCACCAGCATCGAAACCAGACTGGAGATCATTCCTGCAAGCATCAAATGGAAGATTACATTGTGACGGTCTGTCATTTCCAGCACCAGGATCGCCGAGGTGAACGGCGTGCGGGTAACACCGGTAAGGAAGGCGACCATCCCCGACAATATCAGGATATTCGTGTCCGTAGGGCTTAGGTTCATCCAGGCTGAAAGGGTGGCGCCGATGCTTGCCCCTGAGCTCAGGGCAGGCGCGAATATGCCGCCGGCGGCTCCCGTTGTAAAGGAGCACATCGATCCGCCGATGCGCAAAAGAGGCATATACCAGCTGTTATATTTATCGTGTGTAAAGAGCGCAGTCGTCATCAGGTCCTTTCCCGATCCCAGCGCCTTTTCATTTATGAAATATGCAGCCGCAACGATGATCAGGGCGCAGCCGGTGATGTACAATATGTGTTGCGAGGATAGCCGGAATTTCTCCTTCCAGCGAAAGATGCTTAAAATGATTTTTGACATAAGGCTGCCGGCCAATCCCGCAAGGACTGCCGTTAGTACGATCCAGAAAAGTACAAAGGAAGATAAATGGCTTACGTCGGGATAGCCGAGGTAAAGGTAGGGGCCCAATAAGGCCTGGGCTGTAAGTCCGGCAATGATTATGGCGGTAAAAAGCGCTGTCTTGAAATAGCTGATATGTGTCCTCGTCAACTCTTCTACCGCGAAAACAATCCCACCCAATGGCGTGTTAAAGGCGGCGGCAAGCCCGGCTGCAGCACCGGTCATGATCATATTTCGCTTGGAGATCTTCGGCCACCATGCAGGAAGCCATTCATTTATCTTTCGGAAGATGCAGCCTGCCACCTGTATGGTTGGGCCCTCCCGGCCGATGATGCCGCCTCCGAAAGCCATGATCAGACTGGAAGCAATCTTTACAATTAGTATGCGGAAGCTCAAAAGCTTGTTCACTTTTTGATTGAATTTAGGGGTGGCAAGGTCAATGGCAGCCATGATCTGGGGTATTCCGCTTCCTCTCGAATATGGCGCCCATTTTTGCACGATCCACCAGGCAGCGATAAAACAAAGCGGGCTTACGATAAAAAGAAGCCATGCATGAATATGTAGTATATAGGATGTCCCCTTTTCAGCGAAGGCAAAGAGGCGGGTATAAAGTACGGCAACCAGGCCTGTGATGGCAGATGCTACCCAAAAAGGGATGGCCTGCAAAAGATTTTGTTTTACTTTTTCATTTCTGATCTTATCGAATGCCTTTTTTGCTATGATACGGAATTTCGCGAGCCTTGTCATAAACTGCCAGTTGAATTCAATATTTACGTTCCGGATGAAATGTTGCAAAGATAGCACAAAGTGGGGGGAATCCTTGTGGCACGGTTTTTTAATAGTCGATGTTCCTTCGCATCGTCCGGGGAATTAGGAGTCATCCCGCACAGGATTAGAAATTCATTAGAAATGAACTGCGGTCTTGCTGGTATACCCGCTTGCAGGCGTTCTTAACGCCCCGCCTTCCAATAAGCAGTAGTCCCCGGCTTTCTCTCGTCCGTCGCCTTCACCAGCAGCGTATCTCCCGGCTGCAGATTGCCGAAGATCTCCAGGCCCTTGTCCGTGCTGATCCCCTGACCAACATCCACCCATTCAGCCTTGTTATCCTTTACCCGGATGACGAATCTCTTCTCCTGGGTCGTGGCGACGGCCGAAGGAGGTACGAGCAGCGAAGGTCCGCTGCGTTCCAGCCTCAGCTGCGCATAGACAAACGCCCCGGCCTTCAATTCCTGCTTGTCATTCTTCGCCTCGAATTCCCATAGCTCCGTACGCGTATCCGGGTTGATGTTCTCGCTCTTGCGCGCGGGCACAGCGTCAAAAGTCCGGCCGGGATAGGCGTCAACCCGGAAATGGATGGGCCGGGAAAAATCGGCGGCCGCCGTATAGGATTCCGGAACGGCCACCCGTAGCCGCAGTTTGCGGTCGTCCTGCAGCGTAAGAAGCGGTACCGTTGTGCCCACCAGTGCGCCCGCATCCGCTTTGCGGGCCGTGATGACGCCGGAGAAGGGAGCGACGATATAGAGATAACCGGACACTTCCCTGCTGGCCTGCACCTGTTTACGGGCGGCTTCATAAGCATTGCTGTCGGTGAGCATCTCGTCCTTTGCATGCTCGAGGTCCACAGGCGCCACGATACCAGGAGTTTGGGCCTGGGAGGCCCTGTAAAGCCGTTGATAATTGTCCCGGCTGCCGGCCCATCTGGCCTTGATGGATTGAAGGGAAGCCTGTGCCTCTTCCAGCCGGCTGTTGACCTCCGGCGCTTCGATGATAGCCAGCGTTTGACCCGTCCTGACACGGGCGCCAATGTCTACCTTCATGTCCCGTACAAAACCCTGCACCTTGGCAAACAGGTCCGTGCGTTGATAGGGCACAAGTTCAGCGGGCAGCTCTACTGTTTTTTTAAACGTATCCGCTTTCAGCACGAACACCGCCGCCGTATCCTGGGAACCACCGGCATCCGCAACATGATCGACGGACCCACCGTCATTGCTGCCACAGCCAATAAGCAGGCATAACGACAATCCCGCTATCCATTGTTTGTTATATTGTAGAGACATCATAATGCTTGCTGTTTATATCATCCGGGTCTAAGGAAACATAACGGTAAGCTTTCCTGCCAAGGATCCATTGATAGAGATAAGGCAGGAAAAACAAAATGCTGAGCGTGGAAAAAAGCAGCCCCCCGATGACCGCGATACCCAGGGAGGAAGTCTGATCACCGCCTTCCGTAAAACCGATGGCCATGGGGACCATACCCGCGATCATGGCCGCGCTGGTCATCAGGATAGGCCGCAGACGCGCTTCCGCGGCTTGT